>JBBDHW010000028.1 GCA_040880805.1 Acidimicrobiia bacterium
GTCATGCGTTCCGCGGAACGTATTTCTGACGGACTTCTGTCGGACCCAGCCGAGCACCTCACCTCTTGGCGTCATAACGGGGGGTGAGGTGGCGCCAGGCGCGTCCCGATCAATCGAACTCCGCCTCGTCAGAGATCCGTGCCGCCATCCACTTCAGGCAGTCACGCCCTCCGCAATGACGTCGAGCGGCTTCTGCCAGGCGAGATCCGGGTGTGGGCCCGGCAGCCAGAGTCGACCCGGCTCGTCGCGCATGACGGTACGCAGCAGGTCGACTACCGCCTTGAGCTCGAGCAATCGCTCCTCCCTGTCCCGACTGGTCGAGCTCCAATTCGCGAACGGCAGAGCCCTTTACGAGTCAGAACCGTTGTACTGCAAGGGTGTGATGCGTTCCGCGGAACGTATTTCTGACGGGATTCTGACAGTGCGTGACATCCGGCGCTCGCGGCGGTCGAAACGAGGCCTCGCGACTCCGGGGGCGTTCCGCGGAAAGCATCTCGGTTCGGGAGATCAGGCCTTCGCTCGAGTTCGCCGCTTCTTCGGCTCGACGACTCGCTCCGCTCGGATCCGGTCGAGCAGGACCGACGCCGGCTCGTCCGTCGGGTCCTGCGGGACGAGCGTTCCGCGGAACGCACGATCGAGGATCGACCGGCGAAGCCGGGCACTCTTCGCGAGGGCCGAGTCGATTGCGGCCTGCATTGCGTCGGCGATCGAGAGCTGCCGCTCGACTTCCGCGACGATGCGGCGCTGTTCCTCGATCGGTGGGAGCGGCACCGGCAGCGCGGCCAGCTTCGTGCCATTCACGTTTGCCTGTCCGACCTGCTGCGTCCGCACCTCCGCGATGTAGCTACGGCCAAGAGGCCCGTTGATGACAAGTGAAGCCCAGTCGGGCTCACATTCGGGCAACAGTCGAATTCGAATCAGATATGACGCGAACAGAGCCCGACGGCGACCCTTGAACACCGCTGTCTTGCCGACAAGTTCCGGACTGTTCGTTCGATTGAAGAGGAGATCGCCTTCTTGTAGCTCGTACTTCGCAACGTCTGGGTGATCGTCTGGCAGGTACTTCAGGTCGTCGAACGTGAAACGACCATCGACGATGTTTCCCATACGGAGCATCGGCACGCCCTGAGATGAATCTTGCGTTGCCTTCGCACTCGAGCCGTACCCCTGGGCAGCCGTGACTTCGGAAAGCTTGACAATGGGCGAGTCCACGCGGGTCGCAAGTGCTCGTGCAGACGCACGGAATCGGTAGACGTTGAGCAGGCCATGTCTGAGTCCTTCTTCCGCAGCGTCGAGGCGGGAGAACTGCTCCTCGATGGCGGCGACAATGCGGGTCTGCTCCGTCGTCGGAGGTAGCGGCATCGACAGAATGCGGAGGTCTTCCTGGGGTAGATGCTTGATCGTGCTACCGGTCACGTGCTTCTCAAGCGCGTTGGAGTCCGCGAGGAACCGCATGACGTACTGCAGGTACTCGGCGAGGACCCCGCGATGCGGGCGCACCCTGTGAACCGCCTTCTGATAGCAACATCCAGGTATCTGCCCGCGCCAGATCGCGCAGCGGCCGACTTCGCCGCCTTCGCATACGAGGAGGTCGCCGTCTCGCAGTGCGAACTTCGAGAACTCAGTATCCGAGAAGTCCATTTCGCCGACGTCGCTGAGATCGAACCTCCACCACTGAACGTTCTTGTTCCGCAGGTAGGGGCGGGAGCCAACGCCTGTCTTCGATTTCTTGGAGAGCATCTTGCCGAGCTTGGTCTCTGCGACCTCACTGAGGATCGTGTCAACCCATCCTTCGGGCAGATCGCTCACGCGACGAGCTCCTCGTTGAGCTCCTCGAGGAGCGGACCCAGGTCGGCGCCGAAGAGCTCGACTGCTTTGCCGATGCCGCCGTGTTCTGTGAAGGGCGTGTAGACGAAGTCGTCGGTCGAGATCGCGAGTGAGCCGGCGATGGTGTCGCGGATGCGTTCGAGCCAGACCAACTGCTCGGGTGTGAACGTTCGCCCGGACTGCTCCTGCGCGCGCAGCCACGCGGCGAATTTCTCGTCGACCGTGTCGGCGAAGGGAACGAGCTCGTCGTCTTGGTCGATCGCGAACCTCACGAGCGACACGAGGTTGGTGAGCATCTTTGCGGGCGCCCCGCGGACCTTGGACTTGTCGAGCGCCTCGTAGGCCTGCCAGAGGCTCTCGGGTGTCCAGCGGCGCGGCGGTCGCCCGATCGCGTCGGCGAGATCCTTGATCTCTGCGAATGTCAACCTTGCGGGATACGGGCGGTTGTAGAGGATCTGGAGCGCGGTGATCTCGTCTTTGTTGTCCTCGATGAACTGCCGGAACGACTCCACCGTCGCGCGCGCACGGTCGGCCGCGTCGGCGGAGTAGCCGGCCTCGATGACGGTGTCGCTCGACGTCTCGTCGATGAGCTGGTCATAGGACCGCCGGATGTCGACGAGCTGCTGTCGGAGTACCGGGTTGTCGGTGAACGGGCGGAGCGCGGCTTCGACGGCGCCTTCGCGATCCGGAAGATCCGGGTCGAGCGCGTCGACGAGCGCGCGGGTCAGCTCGGAGATCGGCTTGCCCGCGGTTGCCTCCACCGCGGCGCGATCGCTCGCGGTGAGCTGCGTGTTGAGGCGCGCAATCCGGGCGGCGAGGGTGGAGACCGTGTCCTCGTCGCGGGCGCCGAAGGTGACCTGCCGGAAGAGTTGCTCGAGCGATACCGACGGCTGGCGTTCCAGGGGCTGGGTGTCGGACAGTTCGGTCTCGGTGGCGCCGACGGCATCGATGATCACGAACCGGTCCTTGGCAAGTGCGTCGGGCGTGACCGCGCGCAGGTCGGTGGGGTCGATCACCCGGACACCACGACCCTTCATCTGCTCGAAGAAGTTGCGCGACTTCACCGTACGCATGAAGAACACGCACTCGAGCGGCTTGACGTCGGTGCCGGTGGCGATCATGTCGACGGTCACCGCGATGCGCGGCATCGGGCTGTTGCGAAACGACTGCAGGAGGGTCTCGGGTGACTGCCCCTGCGAACCGGATCGGTAGGTGATCTTCACCGCGAAGTCGTTGCCCTTGCCGAACTCCTCGCGGACGATCTGGACGATGTCGTCCGCGTGGCTGTCGCTCTTGGCGAAGATCAGCGTCTTCGGAACCCAGTCGCGCCCGGGGAAGATCTCGGGGAGCCGTTCCTTGAAGGTCTTGACGATCGTGCGGATCTGATCCTTGGCGACGACCGACCGGTCGAGCGCCTTCTCGTCGTACTCGTAGTCGCGGTCGAGCTTCTCGAGCCGCTCGGCGCGGGTCTCGCGATCGCGGAACTTGGTGACGAGGCCGGCGTCGACCTGCGCGCCCTTCTCGGTGATCTCGGTGCGGATGCGATAGACGTCGAAGTCGACATTGACGTTGTCGGCGACCGCGCGCTCATGGCCGTACTCCATCACCATGTTGCCGTTGAAGAAGCCGAACGTCTGCTTGCCCGGTGTGGCGGTGAGCCCGACGACGAACGCGTCGAAATAGTCGAGCACTTGGCGCCACACCCCGTAGATCGAACGATGACACTCGTCGACGATGATCACGTCGAACGTCTCGATCGGAATCGCGGGGTTGTACCCGATCTCGACCGGGGCCGCCGGCTCGACGTCGAAGGCCGAGCGCTCGTCGGTCTCCTCGTCGAGGGAGGCATCGCCGCGCAGCATCGAATACAGACGCTGGATCGTGGTGATCGTCACGCGGCTCACGTCGTCGAGCGTGTTCGACGTGAGGTGCTGCACGTTGTAGAGGTCCGTGAACTTGCGCCCGTCGTCGGGTGTCACGAACGACTGGAACTCGCGCAGCGCCTGACGCCCGAGGTTGGCGCGGTCGACCAGGAACAGGATGCGGCGGGCGTCGGCGAACTTGATGAGCCGGTAGGCGGTGTTCGCCGCGGTGAAGGTCTTGCCCGACCCGGTTGCCATCTGGATGAGGGCGCGTGGCCTGAAGGCCTGGAGCGAGTCCTCGAGGTTCCGGATCGCCTCCAACTGTGCGGGCCACAGACCGTCGGGACCGAGACGGGGAAGCTGGAGGATCCGTTGGCGCAGCGTCGCGGTCTCGGGCCCGTCGGGGCTCTGCCGCCATCGCTCGCACCACCGGGCAAGAGTCTCCGGCCGGTGGAACGAGAACACGCGCCGGCTGGCAGGCTCGGGATCGAATGCGTTCGTGAAGCGCGTCTCGGCGTGTCCGGTCGACTCGTACGCGAACGGAAGCGGCTTGGTCAGTGCGGCCACGTGGTCGGGCAAGCCGGTCGTGTACTTCGCCGACTGCCATTCGACACCGACGAGCGGAGTGCCCGCCGGCTTCGCCTCGATTGCGCCGACGGCGCGGCGGTCGACGAACAGCAGGTAGTCGGCCCGCCCGTGACCTCGCTTCAGCGTGACCTCTCGGACCGCCACCCCGCGGGCGGCGCCGAGGTTCATGTCGCGTTGGTCCTGGACCTCCCAGCCCGACGCGACGAGCATCTTGTCGATCTCGACGCGGGCGCGCGCCTCGGCCGCGAGGTAGTCCTTGTCCTTCGAGTCGCCCCCACCCGCCGGGCACATGGGAATCAATGGTAGAGAGGAACGGGACAGCACCCGCTCACGAGACCGGAGAGCCGATGCCCGACGACACGCCCCGACCCACCGCCGAGCTCGCGGCGGTCGACGCGGCCTTCGGGATGCTGCTCGACGCGACGGCCGGCCTCACCGACGAGCAGGCGCGCCAGCCCTCGCTCCTCCCGGGCTGGACGCGTGGTCACGTGCTCACGCACTTGGCGCGCAGCGGCGAAGGGGACCTGTATACCGTCGAGGGGGCGATCCGCGGCGAGGTGCTCGACAAGTACCCGGGCGGCGGTGACCAGCGGACGCGCGACATCGAGGCCGGCGCCGGACGCGAGGCCGCGGCCCTGCGCGCGGATCTCATGGCCACCCAACACGCGCTCACCGATGCCTGGGCACGCGTCGAGGACGGGACGTGGGATCGGATGACGCGCACACCGGTCGGGCCGCGAACGGTTGCCGAAACGGTGCATGCCCGCCGACGCGAGATCCTGGTGCACCTCGTCGACCTCGACGTCGGCGTCTCGCCGAGCGATTTGCCATCGGACTACGTCGAGGCGGACCGTGACTGGCTGGTCGAGTACCGCACGCCCGAAACGTGGCCCGACGCGACCTGGTAAGCGCCCGCCAACGTTGAGTTGTGCGAGCATGATCCCGATGGATCGCTCGAGGAGTTTCTCGGCGGTGGTGACCGCCGATCGGAAGGGCCGCGTACTGGTACCCGTCCCTTTCGATCCCGATGACACGTGGGGGCACAAGCCCCAGCATCACGTGGCCGGAACGGTCAATGGCCTGCGCGTCCGCGCGGTCATCGAGCGCGACGGCGACGCGCGAGGCATCGTGCTCGGCCCGGCGTGGCGCCGCGATTGTGGGATCGCGCCCGGTGACGAGGTCGCGGTGGTGCTGGCGCCGGAAGGACCGCAGCGCGACGACCTCGCGCCCGACGTGGCGGCCGCGCTCGAGGCGGAACCCCAGGCTGCCGCCTTCTTCGACTCGCTTGCCCAGTTCTATCGCAAGGGGTATCTGCGCTGGATCGACGCCACCAAGCGCCGCCCGGATGTGCGGGCGGCACGCATCGCCGAGGTGGTCCGGCTGTGCAAGGACCACATCAAGGAACGACCCCGACGAGATCTCGATCCGGGGCAGTCGACGATCGGCAGAACCGTGGACGACTACCTGCGCGCACTGCCCGCCGACGTGCGGAAGGCGCTCGAAGATCTCCGCCGCGCGATCAGGGAGGCTGCTCCCGACGCGGTCGAGACGATCAGCTACCGAGTACCGACGTTCAGCCAGGGGGAACCAATCGTCGGCTTCGGAGCCGCGAAGCATCACTGCAGCTTCTACGTGATGAGCCCGCCGCTCGTTGCGTCACTCGCGGATGAGCTCGATGCCTACGACCTCTCGGGCGGCACCATTCGTTTCCAGGTTGGCGCACCGCTCCCGCCTTCGCTGGTCGCACGCGTGGTGAGCGCGCGCATCGAAGAGAACGCGGTACGGAAGCGATCGTGAGCGTACTCCACCGGTTTGTCTGATTCATCCGTCCGCATCAGTTGGTGCTAGGGTGGCACGATGAAGCGTGCCACGATCACCGTGTCCGACGATCTCGAAGCGGCGGTCCTCGCCTATCAACAGGCCCAGGACGCCCCGCCCACGCTCACCGCGGTCGTCGAATCCGCGCTCCGCGAGTACCTCGCCCAGCGCGGCTTCGGTGCGCCGAAGCGCGCGTTCTGGATCACTCCGGCGCCTCACGGGAGCGGGCGCTCCGACGTCAGCATCGAGCACGACCGCGAGTTCGCCGGCGAATGAGCGCCGGTGTCCTCGCCGACAGCGGTCCGCTCTATGCCGCCGCCGATCCCGGCGACCAGCACCACGCACGAGCGCGCCGCGAGATCGACACGATCAGGGAGCGCGACGTCACGGTGCTCGTTCCGTTCCCGATCCTCTGCGAGGCGCACTCCTTGGTGTCGCGACGACTCGGCACGGAGGTCGCCACGACCTTCCTCGCCGACGTGCTCACCCGCGCGCTCATCGCGCATCCGACCGGTAACGACTGCGTCGAGGCGTTTCGCCGCGCCGGCGCCTACGCCGATCAGAAGGTCACACTCTTCGATGCGGTCACCGCGGCGATGAGCGATCGGCTCTCCCAACCCGTCTGGACCTACGACCATCATTTCGACGTGATGGGCGCAGCCGTGTGGCGCTGAGGCTCAGTCGCCGCCTTCGTACTTGAACGACACGTTGATCTTCGCCCGATAGGCGATCACGCGACCTTCCTCGAGTTGCATGTCGAGCTGGACCACCTCGGCGATGCGTAGATCGCGCAAGCTCTGTGACGCACGCTCGACAGCCGCGGCCGCAGCACGCTCCCACGATTCGCTGCTCGTACCGACGAGTTCGATGACCTTGTATACGCTCTCAGGCATCGCGACCTCCCACGGGTCAGGTGCGATCACCCTTCCCCGATCACGAGCTCCCGTCAAGGTCATCGGGAGCGAACGGCCGCGAGCCGGGTATCCCGGCGAGCAGTGAGCGACCCATGGTCAGGAGCGAACGGCCGCGAGCCGGGTATCCCGGCGAGCAGTGAGCGACCCGTGGTCAGGTGCGGGCGATCTCGCGGAGGTCGTAGGTCTCGATGACGTCGCCCTGCTTGAGGTCCTGGTAGTTCTCGAGGCCGATGCCGCACTCGAACCCCGACTGCACCTCGCGGACGTCGTCCTTGAACCGCCTGAGCGACGAGATCGCGCCGTTCCAGATCACGACACCGTCGCGCAGGAATCGCACTCGGGAACCACGCGTGATCGTGCCGTTCCGCACGTAGCAACCGGCCACCCTGCCGACACGCGGGATCGAGAACACCTCGCGCACCTCGGCATCTCCGGTGACGACTTCTTCGAACTCCGGCTTCAGCATGCCGATCAGTGCCGCCTGCACGTCTTCGAGCACCTGGTAGATCACCTCGTAGAGGCGCATCTCGACCTGCTCGGCCTCGGCGATCTCGCGCGCCCTGCGGTCGGGCCGCACGTTGAAGCCGATAACGGTCGCGTTGGAGACCGCGGCGAGGTTGATGTCGGACTCGGTAATCGCACCGACCGCTCGGTGCACGAACGAGAGCCGCACTTCTTCGTGTGTCTGGTCGAGTTTGCGCAGCGCGTCGGTGAGCGCTTCCAGCGATCCCTGCACGTCGGCCTTGAGCACGACGTTGAGCGTGGCCACCTCGCCCCGCTGCACCATCGCGAAGATGTCCTCGAGCCGTGCACCTCCGGCCAGGCTCATCGGGTGCTTCAGGCTCGCCGCTCGGCGACGGCGCGCGCGCGCCTCGGCCACGGTTCGGGCGGTCTTCTCGTCGGGCGCGACGCGCAGCTCGTCGCCCGCCAGCGGCACGCCGTCGAGGCCGAGCACTTCGACCGGGACCGACGGACCCGCCTCCGCGACCTGCTTGCCGTGCTCGTCGAACATCGCCCGCACGCGACCCCACGAGCCCCCGGCGACCATCGGGTCGCCCACGCGCATCGTGCCGCGCTCGATGAGAGCGGTGACGACCGGACCGCGACCCTGATCGAGGTTCGACTCGAGCACGAGCGCGCGTGCCGGCGCCTTCGGGTTGGCGGTGAGCTCCTCGACCTCGGCAACGAGCAAGATCGACTCGAGCAACTCGTGGACACCGATGCCCGCAGGAGGTGCCACGTCGACGACGATGGTGTCGCCGCCCCAGGCTTCTGGGACCAGCTCGCGCTCGACGAGCTGCTGGCGGACGCGGGTGGGGTCGGCGTCTTCGCGGTCGACCTTGGTGACGGCCACGACAATCGGGACTTCAGCCGCGCGCGCGTGGTCGATCGCTTCGATGGTCTGCGGCATCACACCGTCGTCGGCGGCGACGACGAGTACCGCGATGTCGGTAGCTCGCGCGCCACGCGCGCGCATCGCGGTGAACGCCTCGTGACCGGGCGTGTCGATGAACGTGACGGTGTTCCCGTTATGGACGGCTTGGTACGCACCGATGTGCTGGGTGATGCCGCCCGCTTCGCCGGCGACGACATTCGCGTGGCGGATCGCGTCGAGCAGTGTGGTCTTGCCGTGGTCGACGTGTCCCATCACGGTGACGATCGGAGCGCGCGGTTCTTCGAGCGCGTCGTCGTCTTCGTCGTCGTCACCGAGGAGCGCTTGCAGCTCGAGCTCCGCCTCCTGACCGGGCTCGACGAGCAGGACCTCGGCGCCGAGCGATTCGGCGATGAGCTCGACCATCTCGTCCGCGAGCGACTGGGTGCCCGTGACCATCTCGCCCGCGTCGAAGAGCAGCCGCACGAGGTCGGCCGTTGTGCGATTGAGCTTCGGCGCGAGCTCCTGGATCGTGATGCCGCGCTCGACGACGATCTCGTCTTCGGGAACCGGAGCATCGCTCGGCGTGAGCTGCGGCATCGACGCCGGCCCAAGGTCCTCGAAGTCGCGGCGGCGCCGCTTCCTGCGCCTCGGTCGCTGGCCTTGGGGCCCGGTCCGCCCGCGCGCGGGACCACCTGAACCACCCGGACCACCGGGGCCACCAGGACCACCGCGCCCACCCGGGCCGCCGGGGCCCGAGCCGGGACCGCCGCGGGTGAAGCCACCGGGTCCGCCACCGCCACCGCCTGAGCGCGGCACGAAGCCACCACCACCGCCACCACTCCCGCCACCACGCGGCCCGCCTGGACCGCCGCCGGTGCGCGGCGCACCTGGTGTGCCCGGCGTGACCCTCGGTCCCGGGGGCGGCGGGATACGCCGGCTCCCGCCCGGCGGCGGCGGGATCGAACGCCCCGAGCTGCTGGTGGGTGGACTCGCAGGCTCCGCGGGGGCAGGTGTCGACGGAAGCGCTTGCGCGGCCGCGGTGGCGCCTCCTTCGGCGGCCGCGGGCCGATCGATCGGCGCAGGGCGCGGCGCAAGACTGGGATCGGGGATGACGCCGGTGGAGCGCACCACGCGATGGGGAGCAAGCGCCGGCTCGAGCACCGGCTCGAGGTCGACCTCGGCGGCGGGCGCCAGGTCGGTCTCCGCGGCCACAGGCTCGAGCACGGGCGCAGGCTCGGGCGGCTGTTCCGGCTCCGGTACTTTCTCCTCTGAAGCCTTCGTGGCTTTCGTGGCCTTTGCCCGCGTCTTCTCCTCCGCGGGCGGCTCCTCGACGACCGGCTCCTCGACGACCGGCTCGCGCCGCAGCCCCTCGGAGTCGGCAAGCCGGCGCACGCGGTCGGCGAGCGGGTCGTCGATGCTCGACGAGTGGCTCTTGACGCCGATCTTCAGGCGCTCGCACAGGTCGAGCACGACCTGATTCTCGACGCCCAACTCCCGCGCCAGCTCGTAGATCCGGATCTTCTTCGTGGCCAAAGCCGCTCTCGCCTACCTTCCCTGCTCAGGCTTTCCTTCTCGCGGTACCGAATTGCCGGTCTCTAGTGTCGCACGTACACGCTCGAGATCACCGCTAGTCACCGGAGCCCGCAGCGCCTTCGCAAGAACGGGCCGTCGCGCCACCCGGTCGAGGCAGGCCACCGGATGGCTCCCGCACAGCCACGCTCCGCGCCCGGGACCCCTGCCGAGCTCGAGCCCCCGAGGCGTCCATCGCAACCGAACCAGCTCCGCAACCGGCGCCGTGCGTCGACACCCGACGCACGTGCGGTGCGGCGCGCTACGCGTCACTCGCCTCCGCTTCGACAGCAGGCTCGGGAACCGCGGGCGCCCCAGCCGGGGCGACCACTTCCTCCGCTTCGACAGCAGGCTCCGCAGCGGCTTCGGCGGTGGGCGCCTGGACGGGGGTCTCAGGCGCCGCGTAGCCGGCTTCGGCCGCCGAGATCGAAGCACCACCCTCGGCGGGTTGCCACACCAACTCGCCCGAGTCGTTGGTGACCCACTCGCCCTCGGCGTACTCGACGCCCCCGCCCGACTCCTCTTCGGCGAGCTGGGTCTCGCTCTTGATGTCGACGCGCCAGCCGCTGAGCCGCGCGGCGAGCCGTGCGTTCTGCCCTTCCCTGCCGATCGCGAGCGAGAGCTGAAAATCGGGAACGATCACCTCCGCGGTGCCGGTCTCGGGATGGATGCGCACCTCACGCACGCGCGCGGGCGCGAGTGCCTTCATCACGAACTCGGCGGGGTCGTCGCTGTAGGGAACGATGTCGACCTTCTCGCCGCGGAGCTCGTTCACGACCATGCGGACACGCGAACCGCGCGCGCCGACGCACGCACCCACCGGGTCGACGTTGTTGTCGTTGGACGCGACCGCGATCTTCGTGCGGTGGCCGGGCTCGCGCGCGATCGCCTTCAACTCGACGACATTGTCGCCGATTTCAGGCACCTCGAGCTCGAACAACCGCTTCACAAGACCCGGGTGCGTACGTGACACCACGATCTGCGGGCCCTTGGCGGTCTTGCGGACCTCGACGATGTAGGCCTTCAGGCGGCTGCCGTGGTCGTAGTGCTCGTTCTGCACCTGCTCGGCCTGCGGCAACAGCGCTTCGACCTTGCCGAGATCGAGGAGCGTGTAGCGCGCGTCGGTCTGCTGGATGATGCCGGTGACGATGTCGCCCTCGCGGCCGGCGTACTCCTCGTACTTCATCTCGCGCTCCGCCTCGCGGATGCGCTGGAAGATGACCTGCTTGGCAGTCTGCGCGGCAATGCGTCCGAAGTCGCCGGGCGTGTCGTCCCACTCGCGGGTGACGTTGCCCTCTTCGTCGAGCTCTTGCGCGATCACCTTGATCGCGCCGGTCTCCATGTCGATCTCGACGAGCGCTTCTTCGGCTGCCTCGGGCATGCGCTTGTACGCGGTGAGAAGCGCGTTCGCGAGCGCCTCGAGCATGATCTCGATCGAGATGCCCTTCTCGCGCTCGATGTTCTCGAGCGCCTCCATCATTTCGGAATTCATGGCATTTCCGAGTTCATCGCCGTGCCGCCTTCTTCGCTCCCCACTCGAAGACCGTCCGAGCCTGGACGACATCGGTGTACGAGATTCGTTCCTGAGAGCCGTCGTCGAGCGCGAGCGCGAAACCTTCGTCGTCGGCTTCGACCACGACGCCGCGGGTGCGGCGACCGGGCGTCTTGACCGAGACCGTCGCGCCGACCACGCGTCGGTAGTGCTCGGGCTTGCGGAGTGGCCGCTCGAGCCCGGGGCTGCTCACCTCGAGGGCGTAGGGACCCGGGAGCGCCCGCGCCACCCGGTCGCTGTCGAGCACGGGCGAGATGGCCTGCGACGCCGCGCCGACCGCATCGAGGTCGATCCCACCGGCACGGTCGACGAGCACCCGGACCACCGTGGCCCGCCCGGATCCGCTGACCTCCACGTCGTAGAGCTCGAGGCCGAGCGCGCTGACGACAGGCTCGACGGCGTCCACGATCACAGCCACGTCGCTCATGCGCTCACCTCCTCTCCCACCTTGGGTCTCCCACCTTGGCCTCTCCTGGCTCAGGCCAAGAAAAAACGTGGGCTTACGCCCACGTTTCCCCGGACCGGTGGGTGGTCCTACGACAATCGAACTGCGCCAGTATACCCAAGGAATAGGGTGATTTCCGTGGCGACACCGGCGATCGAGGTGGAGGTCGACGGCCGCCCGGTGCGGGTCTCGAACCCCGACAAGGTCTTCTTTCCCGCTCGCGGCGAGACCAAGCTCGACCTCGTCCATTACTACCTCGCGGTGGGTGACGGCGCGCTGAGAGGAGTGTTCGAGCGGCCGACCGTGCTGAAGCGCTTCCCCGACGGCGCGCTCGGCGAGCCCTTCTTCCAGAAACGCGTGCCGGAGAAGCGGCCCGAGTGGCTCGAGACGGTCCGGGTCGCGTTCCCGAGCGGCCGTTCGGCCGACGAGCTCTGCCCGGTCGACGTCGCGCACCTGATCTGGGCGGTGAACCTCGGCTGCCTCGACCTCAACCCGTGGCCAGTACGCCGCCGCGACGTCGACCATCCCGACGAGCTCCGCGTCGACCTCGACCCGCAGCCCGGCATCCCGTTCGACGCGGTGCGCGACGTGGCCGAGGTCGTGCACGAAGTCCTCGACGCGCACGCGCTCGTCGGGTACCCGAAGACGTCTGGATCGCGCGGCATGCACGTGAATGTGCGTATCGAACCGCGATGGGACTTCACCGAGGTTCGCCGAGCGGCGCTCGCGCTCGCCCGGGCCGTCGAACGCGAGGTGCCCACGCTGGCGACGTCGAAGTGGTGGAAGGAACAGCGCGGCGACCGCGTGTTCATCGACTACAACCAGAACGCGCGCGATCGTACCGTCGCGTCGGCGTACTCGGTCCGGAACAACGCCGAGGGGCGGGTGTCGTGCCCGCTCGAATGGGGCGAGGTACCCGACGCCGATCCCAACGACCTCACGCTGGCGACAGTGCCGGCGCGCTACACGTCGATCGGCGATCCCTCCGCCCCGATCGACGACGTCGCGTACTCGCTGGAGCCGCTCCTCGACCTGGCTGCGCGAGACGAACGTGAAGGTCTCGGCGACGAGCCGTGGCCGCCGCACTTCCCCAAGGCGAAAGGCGAGCCGACGCGGGTTGCACCGAGCCGGGCGCGGAAGAAGACCTCGTGAAACCGAGCCGTTGGCGGGCGCGATCTCACTGGCCTTCGCGTATCTCGCGCGAGAGCACGATCCCCGCGTTGGTCATATGGCGCGCGAGATCGTCCTCGACCAGGCCCCGGAGATCTCCACGATGAACAGCTACCTCCATCAAGCCGGCACCCCGAAGTCGGCGAACGACGATGGCGCGATGGATTGGATGGATCTCCCCGTCCCGATCTCGCGCATGCCGGGCATGCCGACGACAACGGAGATGAACCAGCTGCGGAGCCCGCAAGGGCTCGATGCCGACGAGGTGTTCACGAGGCTGATGATCAATCACCATGCGGCGGGAGTGGCGATGGCCGACTACGAAGCCGAACACGGCGAGAACGACAATGTGAAGCGCCTCGCCGCCGCGATGGCACGGCTCCAGCGGTCGGAGCTCGCGGAGATGAACACCCGCCGGAGAGCGCTCGGCCTCGAACCCGTCGACGCGAACGCCCTCGAGAACCTCCACTCGCACGCCGGCTGATCGCTCACGCGTGCCGGCGAGCAGCGTCAAACGCCGAACACCTCGCGCAACTCGATCGGCACTGGCGCGTCGAGCTGCGCGTAGGCGCACGACTCGGGCTCGCGGTCGGGGCGCCAGCGCTGGAAGCGCGCGGTGTGCCGGAACCGATCACCTTGCAAGTGCTCGTACGCGACCTCGGCGACGAGCTCGACGCGCAATGGCTCCCAACTCAGGTCCTTGCCCGCGTTCCACCGGCTCGCCCCACCAGGCATTCGTTGGCCGCTGGCGGTGGCTCCCGCCATGCCCTCGGCCCAGTCCCTCCACGGATGTTCGTCCAGCGCACGCGTCCGATACGGCGCGAGCTCGGCTATGAGCTGCTTGCGCAGCGCGGCGTTGAAACTGCTCGCGACGCCAACGTGGTGCAGCACACCGGCATCGTCGAAGAGCCCGAGCAGCAGCGATCCCACTCCCCCGTCTTTGTGCTCGCGGTAGCCGCCCACCGCGCAGTCGGCGGTGCGCAGGTGCTTCACCTTCTGCATCGTTCGCTCGCCCTCGCGGTACTGGCCGTCGAGCGGCTTCGCGACCACCCCGTCGAGGCCGGCGCCCTCGAACCGGTCGAACCACGCCGTCGCGAGGGCAGGGTCGGTGGTGGCGGGCGTGAGCAGCACCGGTGGCTCGGCCTGCTGTAACGCCCGCTCGAGCCGAGCGCGGCGCGTCGCGAAGGGCTGCTCACGCAGATCCTCGTCACCCTCGGCGAGCAGGTCGAACGCGACAAAGGCCGCGGGCGTGTCCGCCGCCAGCTTGGCGATGCGAGACGCCGCGGGGTGGATGCGGAGCGAGAGCAGGTCGAAGGCGAGGCCGTGCTCGGTGGCGATCACGATCTCGCCGTCGACGACCGCGCGCTCGGGCAGGTGTGCACGAATCGGGTCGAGCAACTCCGGGAAGTACCGCGTGAGCGGCCGTTCGTTGCGGCTGCCGATCTCGACGTTCTCGCCGTCGCGGAACACGATGGCGCGGAAGCCGTCCCACTTCGGTTCATAGAGGAAGTTCCCGGTGGGGAGCTCGCGGGTGAGCTTGGCCAGCATCGGCGAGACGGGCGGCCGAACGGCGAGCGTCACGGTCAGTACGAGCGCGCGACGTAGGCCACGAGATCGGGTTCAGCCTCGGATCCGGGGACGGAGCCGTCGGCGCGCGTGAGGCACGCAACCTTGATGCCGCTCGTGGCAAGCTCCGCCTCGCCCTCGGTGCCGACGAGGTCCCACGCGATGCGGGCCCAGCCGGTCTCCGCGGCGACGCGCGCGTCGTCGAGCGAGTCGACGTCGGCCGTACGTGCGTCGCGTCGCGTCGTCGCTTCACCGAGCAACGCGGCTTGCTCGGCATCGAGCGCGCTCCGTACCGTGCCGACGATTCCCGCGAGGTCTACCGGCGCCTTCGCGCGCGAAGCACGTCGCACCATCGTGACCTCACCGTTGGCGAGGTCGCGTGGCCCGAGCTCGAGGCGGAGCGGCACGCCCTTGAGCTCCCATTCCGTGGCCCGGCGCCCCAGTGACACCTCGGTGCGGTCGTCGAGGTGCACCCGCACCCCGGCCGCAACCAGCTCGTCAGCCAGCGCGCGGCACCGTGCCATCACATCGGCATCGTCGCGCACCGCGAGCACGACGACCTGCACGTGCGCAAGCCGCGGGGGTACCCGGAGCCCGTCGTCGTCGCCGTGGGCCATGATCAGACCGCCGAGCATCCGGGTGGACACGCCCCACGACGTGGTCCATGCGGTCTGACGGGCGCCTTCGGCGTCGAGGAACTCGATCTCGAACACGCGCGCGAAGTTCTGCCCGAGCTCGTGGCTCGTGCCCATCTGCAATGCCTTGCCGTCGCCCATCATCGCTTCGCACGCGAGGGAGTTCACCGCGCCGGCGAAGCGTTCCTTCACCGTTTTCAGACCCACCACGACCGGCATCGCGAGCACGTTCACCATGAAGTCCTCGTAGACGTCGTGCAGGATCCGTTCGACGTAGGCGCGCGCGTCTTCACGCGTCGCGTGCGCGGTGTGGCCTTCCTGCCAGAGAAACTCCGTGGTGCGCAGGAAGATCCGCGGGCGCAGCTCCCACCGCACGACGTTGCTCCACTGGTTGAGCAGCAGGGGCAGGTCGCGGTAGCTCTGCAACCACTTCGCCATGTACTCGCCGATGACGGTCTCGCTGGTGGGCCGGACGACGACCGGTTCGTCGAGCTCCTTGCCGCCGGCGACCGTGACGACGGCGAGCTCGGGGCTGAATCCCTCGACGTGCTCCGCCTCGCGGTGGAAGTAGGACTCCGGGATGAACAGCGGGAAGTAGGCGTTCTGCGCGCCGCATGCCTTGATGCGAGCGTCGACCTCGGCCTGCATCCGCTCCCAGAGCCCGTAGCCGTAGGGCCGGATCACCATGGTCCCGCGAACCGGCCCGTTCTCCGCCAGCTCCGCCTTGTTCAGGACGTCCTGGTACCAGCGGGGGAAGTCGTCAGCCTGAGGGGTCAGCACGGGCATGGAGGCAGGGTAGCGAGTGCACGACGTTGCTCCGAGAGCGTCGCGTGTGTCAGTGGCAGCGCTGCTCGAGCACGCGGATCTCGATCGCGACCTTGGCCTGTCGGGCCTGGAAGTCGATGAGCTGGACCTGGATCCTCGCCGCGAGCTCGAAGCGGTGGTGAGCCAGTGCGTCGTTGCGGGCAGCTGCAGCACCTCGATCCGACCCTGGAGTGACGCCCACTGCTCGTGCAGCACGACGAGCTTGGCGGCGCACCCGTCGTGCCGGTCGAGGTCGTGCCGGTCGAGGTCGTGCCGGTCGGGCTGGCCGACGCCGGAGCGGCGACCACGCCGCCGACGCCCAGTGCGGCCACGCCGGCGACGAGTGTGCCGGCGACGAACTGTCGGAGTCGGGCGAAGGCCCATCGTCAAGAAATCCAATGGGATGGATTCCCGACCTTCTCGCTGGCATTTCGGGGGAAACCCGAGTAACTTCCTCGGGTATGGCGATCGACGTTCGCGAGCTCCGCGCCCAGCCCCTCGACCCCGATATCGAGGAGGAGCTTCGCACCTTCGAAGACGGTGCCCGCCGCTACATCGCGGGTGAGATCGACGACGACGTCTTCCGCGTCTTCCGCCTGAACCAGGGCATCTACGGGCAGCGCCAGGGCGGCTTCAACCAGATGGTGCGGGTGAAGATCCCGTACGGGAGCGTCGAGCCCGACCAGCTCGAGATGTTCGGCTACCTCGCGGAGAGCTACTCGCGCGGCTGGGCGCACCTCACCACCCGCCAGAACGTGCAGTTCCACTTCGTGCAGCTCGAGCAGGTCGCCGAGATGCTCCGGCTCCTCGCGTCGGTCGGGCTCACGAGCCGTGAGGCCTGCGGCGACACCGTACGCAACGTCGCCGGCTGCCACCTCGCCGGTGCGTGCCCCTACGAGGTGCTCGACATCAGCCCGTGGGCCGAGGCGGCGAAAGACCTCTTCCTCCGCAACCCGATCGCGCAGCGCCTCCCCCGCAAGTTCAAGATCAATTTCTCCGGTTGCGCCACCGACTGCGGCCAGGCGATGTTCAACGACGTCGGCGTGATCGCGGTGAACCGGCCGCGACCCGACGGCACCGTCGAGCCCGGTTTCCGGGTGTTCATGGCCGGCGGGCTCGGCGCGAACCCGCACCCCGCGCAGGCGCTCGAGGAGTTCACCTCGCGCCAAGATCTCCTGCCCACGATCGAAGCGATCGTGCGCGTCGAGGGCAACTACGGGAACCGCGACAACAAGCTGCGCGCGCGGCTGAAGTGGCTCGTCGACACGATGGGCGTCGACGAGCTGCGCGAGCGGATCCTCAAAGAGCGCAAGTTCCTCCCCGCGTCGGCCACATACCCGGGGGGGATCCCGGGTGTCGTGGAGCGCGACGGCGACGCGCCCGCGGGCATGGGTACCGGCGTGAGTGCCGACGGTGGTCTCGCCACCTCTCTCGGCGCTGGCGCGATCGGCACATCGGTCGAGTTCCGCAACCTCGATCCCCTCGCCCGGTGGGACACCGTCAACGTCGTGCGCGGACGCGCCAATGGCACGGTGAGCGCGTACGCCTACGCCCGCCTCGGTGACATCACCGTCGAGCAGTTCCGAGGGCTCGCGCAGGTCCAGCGCGACTTCGGCGTCGAGGTGCGCATCACCAACCGGCAAAACTTCGTGCTGCGCGGCCTCACCGAGGAGCAGCTCCCCGAGCTCTTCTCGTGTCTCGACGCGCTCGGCATGGCCGAGGCCGGTGCCGAGCTCGCCCGCGACGTCGTGTCGTGCCCCGGCGCCGATACATGCAACCTCGCGGTCACGCAGTCGCGCGGCCTCGCCGCCGACATTGGCAACGCGCTCGAGGAAGCCGGGCTCGCGGAGGTAGGCGGCGTGCGCATCAACATCTCGGGCTGCACGAACTCGTGTGGTCAGCACCACATCGCCGACATCGGATTCGTCGGGATCGAGCGACGGGCCCATGGACGCGCCGCACCCGGGTACCACATGATGCTCGGCGGCAAGGTCGGCAACATGGAGATCGCGTTCGGCGAGAAGTCGGTGAAGCTGCCCGCGAAGCGGGTGTCACAAGCGGTCGTCCGCGTCGTCGAGCAGTTCGCGGGCGAGCGAGATGCCGGCGAGACGTTCTCGGAGTGGCTCACCCGCGTCGGCGGCGCGAAGGAAGTGTCGAAGACGCTCGCCGACCTCGACAGCTTCCCCACACCCGAGGAAGCACCCGATTTCTTCGTCGACTTCGACGAGACCGGCCCCTATGTCGCCGAAGTCGGCGACTCGGAGTGCGCGACATGAGCCAAATCATGCGGTCGCTCGCTGAGCTCGCTTCGGTCGCCGGGCCTGCTGGACACGTTGCCACTGTTCCCGACCTGGCCGAGCTGGCCAAGGTGTCGGCCGAGCTCGAGACCCAGGCCGCATCCGAGGCGGTGCGCTGGGCGTGGGAGACCTACAAGGACGAGGCCATGCTCGCGGCGTCGTTCCAAGACTGCGTGCTCATCGACGTCGCGATGCAGGTTGCCCCCGACATCGACGTGGTGTTCCTCGACACGCAGTACCACTTCGCGGAGACGCTCTGGTACGTCGAGCAGGTCCGCGAGCGCTACGACCTGAACCTGCGCGTGATCACACCACAGATTCAACCCGACAACCTCTGGCTGGTCGACACCGACTCGTGCTGCGAGATGCGAAAGGTCGAGCCGCTCGCCCGTGCACTCGAGGGCAAGGCAGCGTGGCTCACGGGCTTGCGGCGTGACGAGACGTCGACGCGGGCGAGTTCCGCGATCGTCGGCTGGGACATCGGGCGCGGCATCGTGAAGGTCAATCCGCTCGCCCCCTGGTCGCACGACGACATCGACGGCTACGTAAGAGACCGTGGACTCCCGCAACACCCGCTGCGCGACAAGGGCTACCCGTCGATAGGGTGCTGGCCGTGCACGCAGCCCGTCGCCGCTGGCGACGACCCGCGCGCGGGCCGCTGGGCCGGCACCGGCAAGCTCGAGTGCGGCCTCCACGGCTGGACGCCGTCGCAACTCGCTTGAGCGTCCACGAAGTCGCGGTCACCGGCTTCGGCACCGAAGCCGAGGCATACGAACGAGGCCGTCCTTCCTATCCGCCGGACGCGGTCGCGTGGCTCGCCGACTCACTGCGCATCGCACCCGGTCGTACCGTCGCCGACGTCGCCGCCGGTACCGGAAAGTTCACGCGGCTGCTCGCGCCGTACGGAGCGGACGTGGTTGGCGTGGAACCGGTCGACGGGATGCGCGCGTTCCTCGGTGCCACGGCGCCCGGCGTACGCGTGGTCGCGGGAGCCGCGGAGGCGCTGCCCTTCGCCGACGGCTCGCTCGACGCGATTACGGTCGCACAGGCGTTCCATTGGTTCGACGCGCTCGCGGCTTTGCGCGAGTTCCATCGGGTGCTGCGTCCCGCCGGCCGTGTCGGTCTGATCTGGAACGCACGTAATCGATCCGTGCCGTGGGTCGACGCGATGTGGACGATCATGGACCGGGTCGAGAAGCGCGCACCCTGGCGCAACCACGACGAATGGCGCGAGTCCGCGTTCGTGGACCAGCCGTTCTTCACGCCGCTCACCGAGGCGGTCTTCCGGCACGAGCAGCTGCTCACCCACGACGAGGCCATCGACCGCATGCGCAGCGTGAGCCACATTGCGGTGCTGCCGCCCGCCGAACAAGAGGTAGTGCTCGAAGAGGTTCGGGCAGTGCTCGATCGCGATCCCGCGACCGCGGGTCAGGACGTGATCGCGCTGCCCTACCGGGTCGATACCTACTGGACCGTCCGGCGTTGACGCCGGGACCCGCTCCCGTCGACTACCGACGGCGCCGTCTGATTACAGCGCTCGTTGTCATCGCGGTGATCGCAGTCGTCGTGATCGGCGGAGCGTTGGTGCTCGGAGGTGGCGGCGGCTCCGACAGCCGCGCGACCGCCCCACGGAGTACCGCGGCTCCGTCGACCACGACGACGACCACACTCGTCCCGCCGAAGGTGACCGCAGTGGGCGACTCGGTGATGCTCGGCGCGGCTGACGCGCTCGCAGGAGCCATCGGGCGCGACCGCACGACCCTGGACGCGGCCGAGAGCCGCCAGTTCTCCGTCGGGGTAGAGATTCTCCAGGGGTACAAGGACGCCGGTGAGCTCGGCGACGAGGTCGTCGTGCAACTCGGCACCAACGGCGCCATCGACCCCGACGACTTCGACCGGATGATGCAGCTCCTGAAGAACGTCCGGCGTGTCGTGATCGTGAATGCCTTTGTGTCGCGCCCCTGGGAGGACGAGGTGAACGAAACCCTTGCCGACGGCGTGAAGCGGTACAAGAACGCGGTGCTCGTCGACTGGCACGCTGCGGGGGGCGAGCATCCGGAGTGGTTCTACGACGACGGACTCCACCTGCGGTCGGACGGCGCGCAGGCGTACGCGCAACTCATCGCATCGAAGCTCTGATCATCCCGACATGCGGTCGAACGCGGCGAGGATCTCGCGCTGGCGCTGCTCGACGTCGTCCCGGTAGTCGCCGTGCGTGATGATGTAGTCGCGGCTGTCTCGGAGATCGCGCACGAGGTTACGGACCGCGAACTCGGGCGACACCGGTTGCGTGTCGCCCGCACCTTTCATGCTCGCGATCATCGCGTCGATGTCGTCGGGCATGATCACCGATTCGCCCAGCTCCGCCGGTCGCGCCGACTTGCTGCTGTCGAGGTGCCGCGTGAGCATCCCCGCGGGGAAGAGCAGCGTCACGCCGATGCCCTCGTCGGCGAGCTCGAGTCGCAGGACCTCTGCGTAACCCACCACCGCGTACTTCGTGGTGATGTACGCGCCGAGTCGCACGCTCGGCACGAAGTAGCTCGACGACGATGTCACGACGATGCGCCGCTCGCCGTTGCTCGCTCGCAGCAGCGGTAGGAACGCGTCGACCGTCTGCACGAGACCGACGACGTTCACCGACAGCATCCACTGCCAGTCGTCCGCCGTGAGTCGCTCGATGGCGCCGAACTGCTGCACGCCGACGTTCGCGCAGAGCAGATCGCAGCCACCGAACTCGTCGCGCGTGGCGGCGGCCGCGTCGGCGAGCGCGGGCCGAGACGCGACGTCGACGCGACGGACGAGCGCTTTGGCGCCGTTCGCCCGAAGTCGTTCCGCAGTCGCTTCGGCTGCCGCGCCGTCGATATCGAGCACCACGATCCGCATTCCCTCGGCGGCAAGCACGTCCGCCATTGCGGCTCCGAGCCCGGAGCCGGCTCCCGTGATCACCGCGACTCGCCCCGTGAGCTCCTTCACGTCAACACTCGACCGCGGCTCGCAGTGCGTCACAGGCCTCCAACATCAACATCGCGTCGAGCACGCAGACCCGCTCGACGAGGTTGGCCTTCGGGACGACCCGAAGGTTGTCGAAGCTCGCCGCACAGTCGGTTGGCATGCCGTCGGCGCGGCCGAGCGGGAGCTCGGTCGGGATACCTCGTGTCGTCCGAGTGATCGGGGCGGTGACGACCGCGTTGAGAACGCGGATCGCCGCGGTCCGGGTCATCACGAGGAAGGGCCGCCGCCCGACATCAGAGATCTCGCCCCACCACACCTCCCCGCGACGGGGCTCGCTCACCAGGGTTCCTCGAGGATCGCCTCGCGGAGCGACTGGATGGCGGCCTCGGTGTCGGTCGAGGTTGGCGGCACTCGGCGATAGCCGTCGACCACGGCACGATCGATCTGGCGGCGTTGCTCGACCTCGGTGATGGCCTCGATGCCGGCCCGAACCGCCGCCGCCCGACTGGGGTAGACACCCCGGTCGACCAGTTCGTCGAGCATCGCGAGGAGCTCTGCGGGGAGCCGAACCGCGATCTGGTCCGTTGCCACGAGGGGCAGCATACCAAGGTGGTATGCAGCCGGACAGGTCGCTACGATCCCGCCATGGCGATCACCGGGGTTCATGGCCTGCTCTACACCTCGGAACCCGAGGCCTTGCGCGGGGTGCTGCGCGATGTGTTCGGATGGGACTCTGTCGAAGCGCATCCCGGCTGGCTGATCTTCAAACTGCCGCCCGCCGAGCTGGGCGTGCATCCGCTGATGGAGAACGGGTCACCGATGCACCAGATCTCGTTCATGTGCGACGACCTCGGCGCGACCATCTCCGAGCTCAGAGAGCGTGGGGTCGAAATCCGCGGCGAGCCGAAGGACGAGGGATTCGGCATCACCACGATGATCGTGCTCCCCGGTGACGTCGAAGTGCTGCTCTACGAACCGCGTCACCTCACCGCAATCTGACCGGAGAATCATGCCGCTCGCCGCCCAGTCGACCGAGGCGTTCAACCAGCTGATCCGCCTCCTCGCGGATGTCCGCGACGACTACGTGCTCTCCCCGGAGCGCAAGCCCGACGAACTCGACGCGGTCGAGGGTTTCCGCTACATCTTCCACCTCCTTTCCGAGGGCACCGAGCTGTTTCTCGAGGGCGACACCGAGCGACCGCGCTTCTCTTCGATCGTCACGCCGGCTCGCAAGTTCCTCGGTGACAACGCCGACGCGATCTACCACCAAGCGCTGATTCGCGGCGACCGCGCGTACCGCGTCACCGGCACCCGCGACCGCGAGGCGTACATCTCGTTCACGATCCACGGCCGTGATCCCGCGGGCGGCATCAACGGACCGATCCTCGCGGATCTCAACGACCGGCAGTTCGACGTGGACCCCGACGGCAACTTCGAGCTGATCCTCAGCCCCGACGAGCGGCCCGGCAACTGGATCCGCCTCGACCCCGAGGCTCGGACCGTGCTCGTGCGGAGCTACTTCCTCGAGCAGACGTCGGCGCACAACAACCCCGACATCAGGGTGTGGCTCCAGATCGAGCCGATCGACGACCCCGGCCCGGCGCCGCCGATCGACGACGCCACGCTCGCGCAGCGCATGCTCGACACAATCGCGTTCGTGCGTGCGACCTCAATCGGCGTTCGCGTGTTCGGCGAAGCCAACCCCGCACCGGTGCCGTTCGTCGGAAACGTTCCGAACTCGGTCGGGACGCCGTGGAGCTTCCGCAACACCGGCATCGCCGCCGCGGGCGCGGTCGACATTTTCTATTCGTCAGGAACCTTCGACCTCGGACCCGACGACGCGCTCGTCATGGAAGGGACGATGCCCGACTGCGACTTCGCCAACCTCGTGCTGTGGAACCCTCATATGCAGACGCTCGACTACCGCTCGCGGCGGTCGTCACTCAATTCTGCGCAAATGGAGCTGGGCCCGGGTGGTGAGTATCGCCTCGTCATCTCCGAGCGCGATCCAGGCGTGGCCAACTGGCTCGACACCGGTGGGCACCGGCGCGGCACGATGTTCTGGCGGTTCCTCCTGCCGAAGGAAGACCCCGAAACCCCGCGCTGTCGCGTCGTTCCCGTGAGCGAGGTCAGCTCGTCCTGATACTTACGACGAGCTGGTGAACGCGTCGACCGCGGTGAGGCTCGGGGCAACCGCGATGCTGTGGCCGTCGAGGCAGATGCGATCTCGTCCGCCGTCCTTGGCCAGGAACAGTGCCTGGTCGGCACGGTGGACGAGCTCGTCGAAGTCGCTGGCATCGCTCGAGTGCGCGACACCGAAGCTCGCGGTGAAGCTCGGCGCCTCACCTCTTCCCGTCTTGTGCGCGAGCTCCCTGCGGATCCGCTCCATCGCGTCGATTGCCTCGTGCGCGCCGACGCGCGGGAGCAGGATCACGAACTCCTCGCCTCCGTAGCGACAGGCGAGATCGTCCGATCGAAGTACATGGCGAAGGGTCTCGGCGAATACGCGCAGGGCGCGATCCCCGGCTACGTGGCCGTGGGTGTCGTTCAAGTTCTTGAAGCGGTCGAGGTCCGCCATTACCAGTGCGAACTCGACGCCGTCCGAGCGAAGGGCGCGCGCGCGGTTCTCGAGGCTGCGTCGGTTGATCAGCCCGGTGAGGCCGTCGGTTGCAGCTTGGAGCTGCGTCTCCGCCATGATGCGAAGCATGCCGAGGCGGTTACCCGCCAGATTCGCGAGCGCCTGGAGCGCCTCGATGGCGCTGACGTCGAGCGGATCACCCTGCGGACCCGTCGCGTGCGCGACGCCGACCGTGGTCCCCATGATCGAAACCGGGACACAGACGCCCGAGCAGCTTCCTTCGTCGCGCCCTCGCAGGAGCGGGCACGCGTCCAGATCCTCGCTGTCGGCGAAGACCTGGGTCTGGGCACGCCGGGCTGCGACACACCGGTCTGGCGAGTCGACCGGACATCCCGGCACGCCCGCACCGTCGGGTGATGCCACGACGACACGATCGAGGTGGGCATGGCTGTTGTCGGCGAGGAGCAGCTCCACCGCGCGGTCGGGTACTGCGTTTCGCATCCCGCGGCGGATCACGTCGTAACAATCCGCCTCGTCGTCGGCCATCTCGAGTGCCCGCCCGAAACGAGTCTCGAACTCGCGACGGCGTACTTCCGTCTCCATCATCCGCTGCTGGACGGCCTGCTCCGCGCCGATCGCGAGCCCGCGGCGGCTGGTGATCGCACTGAAGCTCAGCGCGAGCGGCACTCCCAACGCCGCGCCGACCGCGCCGGCGAGGAGCGCGCTCACGAGCACGTGCCCAGGCGCCACCAATGCGGCGACGACTGCGCCCTCGATGACACCCGTGACCGTCAGGATGATGACGAGGGCCGGGATCACGCCGCGCACGCCGCGGCGCACGCTCTCACGCGCGCCTGCGAGCTCGTCCTCTGTGAGTTGCAGCGCAGGGTTCGCGTCCATCACGGGTCCCCTCCTGCCACCTGCCACCTGTGTCGATCCCGTTGCGTATCGTGTCGGCAGGCTGGCTGCGCCGCTGAATACCCAAATTGTCCCTCGATCGGCAGAGAGCGTCCGCGAACGGGACGGATCCGTCGACAAGAGGGCGTCCGGTTCGTGGACCCGGCGGGTTGGGCTATTGGTCCGCGATCTCGCGGATCTTCGCCACGCGGTCTTCGCTGTGGTCGGCGTCGTGACCCTGGATCTGAATGAGTTCCTCACGTGTCGCGGCGGCGATGGCCTCGGCGTTCTCGTCGGCGGCCGCGAGCCGCGCCTCGATTCCCTCGGCGACGATCCGCTCGGCCTCGTCGACGAGCGCGGTCACCATGTCGGCTTCGGGTACCACGCGCACGACGGTGCCACGCACGAACAGGTGCCCTTTGCCGCGCCCGGCCGCGATACCGAGGTCGGCACCACGCGCCTCACCGGGACCGTTGACGACGCATCCCATCACCGCGACCTGGAGCGGGATGTTGCGTGCTTCGAGCGCGTCCTGCGCCTCGCGCGCCACACGGATCACATCGACTTCGGCGCGGCCGCACGACGGGCACGCGATGAGGTCGAGGCCCTTGCGCTCACGGAGGCCCATCGCCTCGAGTAGCTGGCGTCCTGCCTTCGCCTCCTCCACCGGGTCGGCGGTGAGCGAGAAGCGGATGGTGTCCCCGATGCCTTCGGCAAGCAGCGTCGCGATGCCGGCCGTCGACTTCACGAGCCCCCCGGGCAGCGGTCCCGCCTCGGTAACGCCGAGGTGCAGCGGAAAGTCGACCGTCTCCGACAGCAGCCGGTAGGCGTTGATCATCACCGGCACGTTCGACGACTTCACGGAGATCTTGACGTCGTCGAAGCCGACCTCGGCGAAGTAGGCGAGCTCGCGCTCGGCCGACGCGACCAGCGCCTCCGGCGTGGGGCCACCGAAGCGCTCCGCGATGTCAGGATCGAGGCTGCCCGCGTTCACGCCGATTCGGATCGGGAGCCCGCGGTCTTTGGCCTCGCTGGCGACGGCTTTGACCTGGTCGGGCTTGCGGATGTTGCCGGGATTCAGCCGCAGTCCCTGCACCCCGGCCTCGATCGCCGCGAGCGCGAGCTTGTACTGGAAGTGGATGTCGGCGATGAGCGGCACCGGTGAGCGCGGGACGATGCGCGCCAGGCCCTCGGCCGCAGCTTCTTCGTTGCACGTGCAGCGCACGATGTCGCAACCCGCCGCCGCGAGCGCGTAGATCTGCGCCAACGTGCCGTCGACGTCGGCCGTCTTCGTAGTGGTCATCGACTGCACCGACACCGCCGTACCACCGCCGACCGCGACGTCACCGACGCGGATCTGCCGGGTGACCCGTCGTTCCATCTTTCCCGCTCTCTACTGGCCGATGGCCTGGCGTACGTCGAGGAACATCGCGGAAAGCGCGATCGTCATCAATACCGCGAAGAACGTGACCCCGATCGGGAGCACCTTGCGGTAGTCGACCTCCACCCGGCGGTGCTTGATCTTCGAAGCCGCCCACTCGTACACGACGATCGCGGCGTGCCCGCCGTCGAGGATCGGCGGGACGGGCAGCAGGTTGAAGACGGCGAGGATCAGGCTTATACCACCGAGCAGCAAGAGGAGGGTCCACAGGTCGTTGCCGACGAGGTCGCTCCCCTGGTCGACGATCCCGACGAGCGAACGCGGTCGGTTGAGATCGGCCTGCGATCCTTCCTTCGGGGCGTCGGACGTGAAGTTCTTGCTGTACTCGGCGACGCCCGACGGCGAGAACAACTTGCCGAGCGCCTCACCCGTGCCCGCGGTGAGCCTCCCCATGAAGTTGAACGACTCGGGCACCGCGGCGACGATGCTCACGTCGCGAAACGCGGTGGTGGGCGACACGCCGAGGAAGCCCCGGCCGTCCTGTTCCTTCGGAGTGGCATCGACTTGGACCTCGCGGCCACTCCGATCGACGGTGAGCACGATCTGCTTCCCACCGTTCGCTTCGATCGCGCGCTTGAGCTCGTCCCAACCCTTCACGGGCTGTCCGTCGACCGCGAGGATGCGGTCGCCGTGGCGCAGGCCCACTTGCTCGGCCGCGCTGTCGGGGACCACGCCGTTCACTGTGGTGCTCGGCCCGTCGGCGACGCCGCGCCCGGCAATCACCACGAAGAACAGCGCGAACGCGATCAGCAGGTTCACCGTGACACCGGCGAGCACGACCTTCATGCGGGCGCGGTAGCGGCCCTGCCGGTACGTGCGCGGCTCGTCGACCGGATCGACCTCTTCGAGGTTGCTCATGCCGATGATGCGTACGTAGCCCCCGAGCGGAAGTGCCTTCACGCCGTACTCGGTCTCGCCGCGATGGAACGACCACAGCCGCGGCCCGAAGCCGAGGAAGAACTCGGTGACCTTCATCCCCGCGCGCTTGGCCACGATGTAGTGGCCGGCTTCGTGGAGCATCACCATGAGGACGACGCCGACGATGATCGCGAGCGGGATGCGGCTGCCGGGCACGAACACCGCCAGCGCGACGAGCGCGGCGACGAAGACCACGAGGAAGCGCGTCGCACCCTCCCGTGTCATCTCGACGGTGGATTCCTCCAGCGGATCCCGCACTATTGCCTCACTCGCTGCGGACGGGGATACCCCGTCCGCGAACGCTCGCTCGGGCGCTCGCTCCGCTCGCTGATTTCATCTCACGCGGCCCGGCCGAGGCGGCTGACGGCGACGATGGCACGTTCCCGTGCCACCCGGTCTGCGTCGAGAACGTCGGCGACCTCCCGAACGTTCCCGGTGCCGGCGGCGAGGGTCTCCGCCACTACTCCCGAAATGGCCGTCCAGGGGATCCGTCCGGCGAGGAAGGCCGCCACCGCCACCTCGTTGGCGCCGCTCAGGACCGCGGGCGCCGAGCCCCCGGTTCGTCCGGCGTCGTAGGCGAGCTGGAGGCACGGGAAGGCATCGACATCGGGCAGCTCGAACGTGAGCTGCGAGAGGCTGGTCCAGTCGATCGGACCGAACGGCTCGTCGAGACGGTCGGGGGCGCCGAGCGCGAGGCCGATCGGAAGGCGCATGTCGGGCATCGACAGCTGCGCGATGGTCGCGCCGTCCCTGAACTCGACCATCCCGTGGATCACCGACTGCGGGTGCACCACCACGTCGATCCGGTCGAACTCGAAGTCGAAGAGCTCGTGGGCCTCGATCACCTCGAGGCCCTTGTTCATGAGCGTGGACGAGTCGATCGTGATCTTGGCGCCCATATCCCACGTGGGGTGCTCGAGCGCGTCGGCCACCGTGACGAGCGCGAGCTCCTCGCGCGTGTAGCCGCGGAATGGGCCACCGCTCGCAGTGAGGATCAGCCGCTGCACCTCGTGCGGCGCGCCCGCGCGCAGCGCCTGGTACAGCGCGGAGTGCTCGCTGTCGACGGGGACGATCTCACCCGCGCCACGCGCCCGCGCTGCCGCGACAACCGCACCTCCCGCGATCAGGCTCTCCTTGTTCGCGAGCGCGAGACGCTTGCCGTGGAGCAGCGCCGCGATCGTCGCGGGAAGGCCGGCGAAGCCGACCACCGCGTTGAGCACGACGTCGGCCTCGGGATGCGATGCAAGCTCGGCGAGCCCATCGGGATCATTCGCGCAGGTGCGCGCGTACTCGGGTGCCACACCGAACTCGGCGCGCTGCGCCTCGAGGAGATCGGCGTTGCGACCGGCGGCGAGCGCGACGACTTCGTAGCGGTCG
>JBBDHW010000029.1:0-8196 GCA_040880805.1 Acidimicrobiia bacterium
TTCTTGTTGAACGAACGCAGATTGTCTGCGAAGTCGGGACTCGACGAAAACGCCCAGATCGCTGGAAGTCGATCAGCGTCCTCTGGTACGAGGACTGCCACGTTGTCGTCGTAGAACTCCCCGTGGTACTCGTAGTACCCGCCCGCCCCGAGCCCACGCACGATCTCGATGCACTCGTCGAACCGACGTCCTCGGCGTTCCCACGGAAGTCCGACGATCTCGTAGTCGTCGGGCCACGGGCTCGAACCCACGCCGAGCACCAGACGGTTCCCGGTGAGCACCGCCACCGACGTGGCCTCCTTCGCGAGCACGACGGGATGACGCATCGGCATCTTCAACACGAACGTGTGGAACTCGATGCGCTCGGTGGCCGCACCCATCGCCGCGATCGCGGTCATCGTTTCGATGAACGGCTTGTTCTCGAGGAACTCTCGCGTGCCGTCCGGGTTGTACGGGTACTTGGACGACGACGCGCGCGGATACGCAATGCTGTCGGGCACTGCGATGCTGTCGAATCCGATCTCTTCAGCCGCTCGAGCGAGTGGGATGTAGAAGGACGGGTCGATCATCGCGATCGGTGTCGTGAACCTCATGCGCGGGACGCTACCGCGTTCAGATCGTGGCGGCGACGGCCTCCGCCCACCGTTCACTGTTCCCGAAGTGCGTGTCGAGCACCGACGCGCGCTTCCAGTAGCGCTGCACGTCGAGCTCCCAGGTGTACCCGATGCCGCCGTGCACCTGGATGCATGCGTGCGCGTTGGCGAGCGCGGCGTCGCCGGCCACGATCTTCGCGACCGCCGCGGCGCGTACAGGTGCGTCGTTGCTCCGGCCGTCGAGCGTGCACGCGGCGGCGTACACCGCGCCGCGCGCGACCTCCGAGCGGACGAGCATGTCGGCCACGATGTGCTTGACCGCCTGGAACGAGCCGATCGGCCGGCCGAACTGCTCGCGTTCTTTGGCGTACTCGGTCGCGAGCTCCACCGTGCGGGCCGCGATCCCGAGCTGGAGGGCGCTGGTCAGCACGAGCCCAACGAGGAGGAGTTGCTGGGCGACCTCGGGACCACCGAACGACTCGCCCGCGGGCAACGAACCGGTCACCAGCCGGATCGGCGTGAGCGCGTCGAGAGGCCGCTCGGCGTCGGCGCCCTCGATGACGTCCGGGTCGACGATGCGCACCCCGTCCGCATCGAGCACGAGCAGCGCGTCGAGATCGGCCGGGTGCTCGATCACCAGGATCTCGTCGTCGAGCTCGACGAGTCCGACGACGACGTGGCCCGCGGCAGCTTCGGGCGAGATCCTCGCCGCCAGCTCGGTGGCCACGAGCGGGCCGGGCACGAGGGCGCGGCCGAGCTCCTCGAACACCAGCGCGGCCTCCGAGACCCCGAGCCCCAGACCACCGTCGTCTTCGGGCACGCGGAGCGAGAACACGCCGGTGTCACCGAGCTCGTGCCACAGCTCCCGATCGAGGCGGGCGCCGGCATGCTCGATGTTGCGGACGACGTCGGGTGGGAATCGGCCGTCGAGGAATGCGCGGATGCCAACCTGTAACGAGACCTGGTCGTCGGTGAGCTCGAAGTCCACGGCTCAGCGCTCTCGGGGCAGACCGAGCACGCGCTCGCCCACGATGTTGCGCTGCACTTGCGACGTGCCCGCGGCGATGCTCATGCGCAACGCCCAGAAACGCGCCTGCACGTGACGCCCCGACGGCAGGTCACCGAGGTCGTCGATCGAGAGCGACGCGCGTTCGAGTAGGTGCATGGCGATGTCGCCCAACTGGTTGCGGAGGTCGGTGAACGCGAGCTTGAACACGCTCCCGCCGACACCCACCACGCCGGTGCGCTGCGCCTGCGAGATGTTCCGCTTGGTGAGCGCCCACAGCGCGTCGAGCTCGGCCGCGACACGCCCGATGTCGCGCCGTAGCCCGGCATCTTCCCATCGCGTCGCGCCCTTGCTGGTGAGGTGTTGCGCGAGCTCGACGAGGTCGCGGATCAGCTCCTCGGTCTGCATGACGTCGGCGACGAACGCGGTGCCGCGCTCGAAGCTCAGGGTGACGTTCGCGACGCGCCACCCGTCGTTCTCCTCGCCCACCCGATTCGCCACGGGCACCCGCACGTCGTCGAGGAACACCTCGCAGAACTCAGTGGCTCCCTCCATGGCGCGGAGCGGGCGCACGTCGATCCCGGGCCGGTCCATGGGCACGATCAACCAGGTGATGCCGGCCTGCTTCTTCACGTCGGGGTCGGTGCGCACCAGCATCTCGCCGTACTCGGCCACGTGCCCGAAGCTCGTCCAGATCTTCTGGCCGTTGAGCACGTACTCGTCACCGTCGCGGACCGCGCGGGTCCGGAGACTGGCGAGGTCGGACCCCGCGTTGGGTTCGGAGAACCCTTGGCACCAGACCTCATCACCCCTGAGCATTGTGGGGAGGTGGAAGGCCTTCTGCTCGGGCGAACCCTCGGCGATCAGGGTGGGACCGGCGTGCAGCTGGGCCACGAAATTGCAGCCCACGTAGGGCGCCCGCGCCCGTTCCGTCTCCTCGATGTAGACGAGGTGCTCGGTGGGCGTGGCGCCGCGCCCGCCGTACTCCTTCGGCCAGTTGATTCCCGCGTACCCGGCGTCGTACAGCGTGCGCTGCCAGCCGGTGTCGTAGGCCCGGCGCGCGTCCCATTCGTCCGGGTCGGGAGCGGGCCCGTACTTGGGAACGGCGTCCTCGAGCCACTCGCGCAACTCGGCGCGAAACGCCTCCTCTTCCTCGGTGTACCGGAGGTCCATGCGGCCCGGAGCGTATCGCCCAACGAACTTGCGTCAACAAAGGTCGTAGAGCGACCACAGACGACGCCGGTTCGTTGTGGGTGGTCAGGAGAACTGCTGGCGCAGCTCCCGCTTGAGCACCTTGCCGGCCGGGTTGCGCGGCAGCGCGTCGACCAACTCGAGCTGTTCGGGCAACTTCTGCGGCGTGAGGTCGGCAGCCTTCAGGTGCTCGATCATCTCGAGGAACGTGAACGTCTCGCCCGGCGTGCACACGACCACCGCGCAGGCGCGCTCCCCGCTCGCAGCATCGGGCACACCCACGACCGCGACGTCGGCGACCTTCGGGTGCGCGAACAGCAGGTCTTCGATCTCCTTCGCGGAGATGTTCTCGCCCTTGCGGATGATGATGTCCTTCAGACGGCCGGTGATCGTCACGAATCCTTCGTCGTCGATCGCACCGAGGTCGCCGGTGCGGAACCACTTGCCGCCGTTGGAATCGTCGGTGAAGCCGTCGGCGTCGAGGCTCGAGTCGAGGTACCCGAGGCACACCTGCGCGCCGCGCACCTGCAGCTCGCCTTCCTCGCCGAGCTTGGCCACGGCGTCATCGACGGTGATCGCACGCAGCTCGACCCCCGGGCATGCCTTCCCTTCGGTGGTGGCCTTCTTCTCGTCGGGGTCGTCGAGCTCCATCATCGTGTTGATCGGCGACTCGGTGAGCCCCCAGCCGGCAATCGCCGGCGCGCCCATCTCTTCCATCAGCTCGTAGTGGATGTGCGGTGGCTTCGGCGCGCCGCCGCCGGCAAACACACGCACTTCCGGGAACAACGGCACACCCGGCTGCCTGCGCTGCGCGGCGAGATACGCCTGCCAGAACACGGTGCCCGCCGGGGCAACCGTGACCCTGCGCCGCGCGAGGAACCTTGGTGAGTCCTCGGGGCTGAAGATCTCGACGAGCAGCAGTTCGGCGCCGGTCTCCATGGTGTTGAACATCCACACGACTCCGCCGACATGCGTGATCGGGAAGACGACAGCAACGCGATCGCTCGGATCACACCGTAGCGACCACTGCATGCCGAGGTTGGCCGCCGCGATGCTGGCGTCGGTGTGCCGAGCGCCCTTCGGATCGGCGACGGTGCCCGACGTGTAGAAGAGCCAGCGCATGCGGTTGTCGTCACCACTCGCGGGCGGCCCGAGCGTGGCGGGGTCACCCTCGGGCAGGTCGGGATCGGCCACGAGGATCTCCACGTCGAGGTCTTCTGTGGCTTCGCGCGCCATCTTCTCGTAGTCGACGTTTCGGAAGGTGCCGGGCACTACGAGCACGCGGCAACCGGTCTGGCGGGCGATGAACCCGACCTCACGGTGCCGGTAGATCGGGAGGATCGGGTTCTGCACCGCGCCGAGACGCGCCAGCGCGCCGATCAACACGAACGCCTCGATGCGCGACGGCAGGATCCACGACACGTTGGTGCCCTCGCCCACACCGCGCGCGGCAAGCCCCGCTGCGACGCGCTCGCACCACTCACGGAAGTCCGCGTAGGTCCACGAGCGGTCCTGTTCGTCGACCGCCATCACTTTGTCGGGAGTGAGCGCGGCGCGCTCCTCGACGAGCCGCCAGAGGCTCTTGCCCGCAGTGTCGATGTTGCCGGGCATCGGCCAGGGCCTGCCGGGCGCGGTCTCCCCAGTGGTGGTGCTGGTCACGAGAACGTGAGCACGCCGCGCGCGATCGACCCGCTCTCCATCGCGTGGATCGCCTTCTCGAACTCCGCCATCGGGAACGTCACCGACACGAGTTCGTCGAGGAGAATCGCGCCGCGGCGGTAGAGATCGATGATGAGCGGGATGTCGCGCTGCGGCGAGATCGTGCCCGCGCGGCACCCGATGATCCCGCGGTCGACCTGCGTGAGCCGCTGGTAGAGCCCGTGGAACTCGGTGGTCATGCCCGACACGCCGATCACCACGCACGTGCCGCCCCAGTCGAGCGCCTCGAGCGCGTTGCTGGTGACGTCGGGGAACGCGACGCAGTCGAACGACCAGTCGACGCCGCCCGCGTTGAACGGCCCGCGAGGGCTGTCGTCGCTGAACGGCTCGAGCGCGATGATCGCGTCGACGATGTCGTCGCGCGTGCCGTCGAGGAAGTCGGTGGCCCCGAACTGCTTCGCGAGCGCGGCCTTGTCGGCCGCGATGTCGATGGCGATGATGCGGCGCGCGCCCTTCACCTTGAGGGCCTGGATCACGTTGAGGCCCACGCCGCCGACGCCGAAGACCGCCGCGGTCTGGCCGAGCTCCACGTTGGCCCGGTTGAGGACCGCGCCCATGCCGGTGACCACCCCACAGCCGACCAGCGCGGCCGACGTGAGCGGCACGTCGTCGGGAATGGGCACCACCTGCACGTCGCGCACGACCGTGCGATCGGCGAACACGGAAGCGGCGGCGAAGTTGCTCACGCCCTTGCCGTCGAGCGTGAAGATCTCGCTGGCGTTCCCGAGCGTCTGGCGGCACGATGTGGGGCGCCCGTTGTTGCACTGGTCGCAGAAGCCGCATGCAGCGAGCGTGGCGATGATCACGTGGTCGCCGGGCTTCACGTGCGTGACCGCCTCACCCACTTCGGCCACGATGCCGGCGCCCTCGTGCCCGCACACCGCCGGCACGGGCCACGGGTAGAGGCCGGACATGAACGACAGGTCGCTGTGGCACATGCCGGCGGCCACGATCTCGACGACCACCTCGCGGGGTCCCGGCGCGCGGAGCTCGAGCCCCTCGACCAGCGTTGTCGACTCGCCGTCGTAGACGATCCCTCGCATGGGTCCCCCTCTGGCGGTCACCGTGCGTGTTGAGTGCCGCGGGATCGTAGCAGCGGCACCTGACCCGTCGGCAGGGAGGTGACTACCCTTCGCGCACGTTTTCGAGGGGAGTGACCATGCCGCTGATCGATCCGGAACTGCTGCCGTTCGTCGACGAGGTGCGCGCCGCCAACGCGGTGACGACCGCGCAAATGGTGGAGTCATCGGCTGCGTTCGACCCGAAGGGCGACTTCATCGCGCAACTCCGCTCGATGATGGAGCCGGGTGGCGTGTTCGGTCAGCCACTCGTCGACGAGGCGGAGGAGCGCGCGATCCCCGGCCCGGCCGGCGAGATCCCGATCCGAGTGTTCGTCCCGCCCACGGTCGATGCGGTCTACCTCTCCATCCACGGCGGCGCCTTCATGATGGGAAGCCGCCGGAGCAGCGACCAGGTGAATTGGCGTATCGCGCAGCAATGCAACGTCGCGGTGGTCAGCCCCGAGTACCGCATGGCCCCCGAGCACGGGTACCCCGCGGGTCACGACGACTGCGAAGCCGTCGCGGTGTGGCTCCTCGAACACGCCGCCGCCGAACTGGGCAGCGATCGTCTCCTCATCGGTGGCGAGAGCGCGGGCGGGCACATCGCCGCGGTCACCGTGCTGCGACTGCGCGACCGTCACGACGCAGCCGACCGGCTGTTCGGGGCCAACCTGAACTGTGGCGTGTACGACATCACGGGAACACCGAGCCGCACCCTTCCACCGCCGGAGAACGACATCCTCGCCGCCGCACCGGGCGCCGGCACCAACGCGATCACCTACTTCGACTCGGTCGACAACCTGCGCGATCCCGACGTCTCACCGCTCTATGCCGAACTTCGCGCCTTGTGCCCCGCGTTGTTCACCGTCGGTACGGGCGACACGCTGCTCGACGACAGCGTGTTCATGGCCGCACGGTGGGAGCTCGCCGGGAACGAGACCGAGCTCGCGGTGTATCCGCACGGTCCGCACGGCGTGACCGGCTCCCCCACCGAGATGGGCCGACGTGCGCAAGCGCGCGTCGAAGACTTCCTCCGCGCCCACGCAGGAGCGAGCGTGGGCGAGCCGGGTATCCCGGCTCGTAGCGAGCGACCAATGGTGAAGGCCTAGACGAATAGAGTGCCACCGATGCTCAAGCGCCGCTCCAGCAAGACCAGCTCCCTCTCCGGATCGCCGGAGGCGTCGTGGTCCGGCGCCGCCGAGATCAACTACGTCGAGATGAGCTTCGCTCGGGTCCCGATCTTCAAGGCGTGCTCACGCGACGAGTTGATGCGGGTCGCACGCGTCACGAGGATCCGGGAGCACCTCGCCGACGACGTCGTCATCCACGAAGGCGCCAAGGGGCGCGACTTCTTCGTGATCCTCGAAGGTGAGGCGCGGGTCACGCGCGGCGGCGAGGAGGTCGCCACCCTCGAGCGCGGCGACTTCTTCGGCGAGCTTGCGCTGTTCGATCCCGCGCCGCGGAACGCCACTGTCACCGCGGTCGACAAGCTGCGGCTCGCGGTGCTCACCCAACCCGAGTTCCACGACGTGCTCGCGGAGGAGACCATCCGCGACAGCATCCTCACCGGCATGGCGCGCCGGCTGCACGAGCTCGACAGCCAAACTGATCAGAAACCGGCCAATTAGAAACCCGGCGGAGGTACGTAACCGCCGAGCACGTCGGCCATCAACTCCGCGGCGCGGATCGCACGGCGCTCGTGGTACCAGGGCGCGACGACCTGCATGCCCACTGGCAGTTCAGGACTCTTGGTACGCCCGATCGGCACCGCGACCGACGGCAAGCCGAGCACGCCGATGAAGCCGAGCCACGAGATCAACTCGATGTGACCGCGCGTCGTCCCGTCGACGTCGATGGTCCGATCCATGATCGTGCCTTCGTGATCGTGTGGGAACGCCGGCGTCGACATCGCCGGGCACAGGAGCAGGTCGTGATGCTCGAACCAGTCGTGCCACACACGCCGAAGGTCGTAGCGCTGCATGTCACCGCGCAGCCATGCGAGGTGCGACGGTCCGACCTCGGCGTCGCTCCCGTCTGCCAGCGTCGGCGCGAGGGCACCGCCGATCATCGTCGCGAAGACACCCATCTGTTCCGTGAACTCGACGGCAGGATGACGGTCGTGCACGCGCATGCCCGCGTCGGCGAGCCGGTCGGCTGCCGCGCGCAGCATCGTCCCGTACTCGGCATCGACGAAGGTCGCGGGATCGTCGAACCACACACCCACGTCGAGGTCGGCCAGCGAGTGCTCCTCCGCGAGCGGCAGCTCGAGCCGCCACGCGACCGCCCGTTCGGGATCGGGACCCGCGAGCACGGTGAGGAGGAGGTCGAGATCGTCGGCCGAGCGCGCGATCGGGCCGAACACGTTGATATCGACGTCGATCGTCCCGCCGTTCGAATGATCGAGGTAGCCGCGCTGCGGGATCACGCCCCACGTGGGCTTGAGTCCGTAGACACCGCAGCAGTGTGACGGGATGCGCACCGACCCACCGATGTCGGTCCCGAGCTCGAAGCTCGTGAACCCGGCGGCCACCGCGGCCGCCGCCCCACCCGACGAGCCGCCGGTGATGCGGTCGAGCGCCCACGGATTCTTGGTGACGCCGAAGAGCTCGTTGAAGGTCTGGATGTC
>JBBDHW010000029.1:8206-22370 GCA_040880805.1 Acidimicrobiia bacterium
CGCCCGACCACTTCGGCAGGTTGGTCTTGCCGAACACGATCGCGCCCGCGGCCTTGAGGCGGGCGACGGCAGGCGCGTCTTCCGTTGGCACGTGATCGGCGAGCTCCTTCGCACCACCGGTCGACCGGATGCCCTCGGTCGCGATCGCGTCCTTGATCGTGATGGGCAGCCCATGAAGTGGCCCCATGCTCCCGCCGAGCGTCGTCGCCTCGTCGGCGGCGGCGGCTGCGGCTCGTGCGCGTTCGGTATCGAGCGTGACGACCGCGTTCACGTCGCCACCGAGGCGGTCGATGCGGTCGAGGTAGCAATCGAGGAGGTCTCGGCTCGACAGGTCTCCCGTGCGAATTGCTGCCGCAAGCTTCGTTGCCGGCCACGTTGCGACGCTCTCGTCCACTCGTGCTCCTCTCGCGGCCTCCGTCTAATCTGCCAGTGTGTCAGAAATGAGAGCTGCAGTTCCCGTGGTCGACGGCTGGTTCACGGTCGGGGACGAGCCCCACCTCATCGGTGCACAGTGTCCCGCGTGCAGCACCATCGTGTTTCCCCCGCGCGAGGGCGCGTGCCCCAACCCCTCGTGCGACTCCGACGAGCTCGCGGCCACGCCGCTGTCGCGCCGTGGCCGCGTGTGGTCGTACACGGAGAACCACTACCCGCCGCCGCCGCCCTACGTGACAGCCGATCCCTTCGAGCCGTACGCACTCGCCGCGGTCGAGCTCGCCGATGAAGGCATCGTGGTACTCGGTCAGGTGGCCAAGGGAGTGCATGCGGCCGACCTTCGTGTCGGGATGGAAATGCAGATAGCCATCGAAGTGCTGTCGCACGACGACGACGACCACGACTCACTCGTGTACGTCTGGGAGCCGGTGCCATGAGCAGCGAACGAGATGTCGCAGTCCTCGGCGTGGGCATGCACCCGTGGGGTAAGTGGGGCAACGACTTCACCGACTACGGATTGGTCGCGGCGCGCCGCGCGCTGTCCGATGCTGCCCTCGAGTGGAACGACATCCAGTACGTGGCCGGGGCCGACACGATCCGCAACGGCTATCCGGGGTTCATCGCGGGCGCCACGTTCGCGCAGAAGCTCGGATGGACGGGCGTGCGCGTGTCGTCGAGCTACGCCGCGTGCGCATCCGGGGCGCACGCGCTCCACAACGCGCGCGCGCAGATCCTCGCCGGGTTCTGCGACGTCGCACTCGTCGTCGGCGCCGACACCACACCGAAGGGCTTCTTCGCGCCGGTGGGAGGCGAGCGCACGAACGACCCCGACTGGCTTCGCTTCCGCGTGCTGGGCGCCACCAACCCCACCTACTTCGCGCTGTACGCGCGCCGCCGGATGGACGTCTACGGCGCCACGAGCAACGACTTCGCGCTCGTCAAGGTGAAGAACTCCCGCCACGGGCTCGAGAACCCCAACGCGCGCTTCCGCAAGGAGAACTCGGCCGACGACGTGCTCGCCAGCCCGGTCGTCGCCGATCCACTGCGCCTGCTCGACATCTGCGCCACGTCCGACGGCGGCGCAGCGATGATCGTGTCGAGCGTCGACTTCGCGCGCAGCCACCTCGGCAGCGTCGACGGCGTTCCGCGTGTGAAGGCCGTGTCCACGGTCACGCCGCGCTATCCGCAGACCGTGCTCGAGCTCCCCGACTTCGCGACCGACTCGAGCGCGGCGGTCCCCGCGCCCGATCGCGGCTTCCGCGACTCGATCGCCTGGAGCGCGTACGAGGAAGCGGGCATCGGGCCCGACGACTTGAGCCTCGCCGAGGTCTACGACCTCTCCACCGCGCTCGAGCTCGACTGGTACGAGAACATCGGGCTCTGCGGCGAGGGTGAAGCCGAAGCGCTGCTGCGTTCCGGCGCGACCACCGTGGGCGGACGTATCCCGGTGAACCCGAGCGGCGGGCTCGCGTGCTTCGGCGAGGCGATTCCGGCGCAGGCGATCGCGCAGGTGTGCGAGGTGGTCTGGCAACTGCGGGGTGAGGCGAGCGGTCGCCAGGTCGAAGGCGCGACCGTTGGCGTCACCGCCAACCAAGGACTGTTCGGTCACGGATCGTCCGTGGTCGTGAGCAGGTAGGAGACGCAGTGGAGGCGTGGGCGGACGCCCAGGACGCCGGAACGGAGTCGACCAATGAATAGGTCCGAGGCATACATCGTCGACGCGGTTCGCACGCCGGTCGGACGGCGCGGCGGCGGACTCTCGCAGGTCCACCCGGCCGATCTCGGCGCACATTCCATCCGCGCCCTCGTCGAGCGCACGGGCATCGACCCCGGCGCGGTCGACGACGTGATCTTCGGCAACGTCGACAGCATCGGCCCGCAAGCCGGCGACATCGCCCGCACGTGCTGGCTGGTCGCCGGTTTCCCCGAGCACGTGCCCGGCACCACCGTCGACCGGCAGTGCGGTTCGGCGCAGCAGGCCGTGCACTTCGCCGCGCAGGGCGTGATGTCGGGCACCGCCGATCTCGTCGTCGCGGGCGGCGTGCAGAACATGAGCCAGATCCCGATCATGAGCGCGATGCTCGCCGGTGAGGCCTACGGTCACGAGACTCCCTTCTCCGGGTCCCCCGGCTGGAACGCGCGCTACGGCGACCAGGAGATCTCGCAGTTCCGCGCCGCCGAACTGATCGCGGAGAAATGGAACATCTCCCGCGAAGACATGGAGGCATTCGCCGTCGAGTCACACGAGCGTGCGCTCCGGGCCCGCGCCGAGGGGCGGTTCGGAAACGAGATCGTGTCACTCGGCGACTGCACGTTCGACGAAGGGCCGCGCGAGCCGAACTGGGAGAAGATCCGTTCGCTTGCGCCGCTCATGGAAGGCGGCCGCATCACCGCGGCGGTGTCGAGCCAGATCAGCGACGCGTCCGCCGCGTTGCTGATCGCCGGCGAGCAAGCCGTCCGCGACCATGGCTTGAAGCCGCGCGCGCGCATCCACCACCTGAGCGTGCGCGCGGACGATCCCGTCTTCATGCTCACCGCGCCGATCGCCGCCACCGAGTACGCGCTCCGCAAGGCGGGGATGACCAGAGACGACATCGACCTCGTCGAGATCAACGAGGCGTTCGCGTCGGTCGTGCTCGCGTGGCAGCAGGAGAGCGGCTTCGACCTCGCGAAGGTCAACGTGAACGGCGGCGCGATCGCGCTCGGCCATCCACTTGGCGCCACCGGCGCGCGGCTCATGACCACGTTGCTCAACGAGCTCGAGCGCACGGGCGGTCGGTACGGCCTCCAGACGATGTGCGAGGGCGGCGGCCAGGCCAACGTCACCATCATCGAGCGCCTGTGATCCCGCTCCGATGATCGGGATCCCCGCGGGCACGCGCGTCTACGGCATCCAGCTACCGATCCAGGCGCAGAGTCAGATGATCGCGGCGGAGTGGGAGCGCGAGGCGGGCGTCGAAGAATTGGCACGCGTCGCGCGCGTAGCCGACGAGCACGGGTATCACTACGTCGGCGTGTGCGACCACATCGCGCTCAGCGAGGGCTACGCGTCGCGGATGAGCACCTTCTGGCAAGACTGCATCGGCACGCTGTCGTGGCTGGCAGGCATCACGTCACACACGAACCTGCTGTCGCACGCGTACGTGCTCCCATACCGCCACCCGCTCGTCGCGGCAAAGCAATTCTCCACACTCGACTACCTGTCGGGCGGCCGGGCCATCGTCGGGATCGGCGCCGGGCACGTGCAGCCCGAGTTCGAGCGGCTCGGCGTGAACTTCAACCGCCGCGGCAAGCTCGTCGACGAGCGGCTTCCGTTGTTGATCGACGCGCTCGAGCACGAGTGGGTCGACGGCTTCGGCGCGAGCCCGCGTCCGGTGCAACAGCCGCGGCCGCCGGTGTGGGTCGCGGGGTCGAGCCCCGCGGCGATCAAGCGCGCGGCGCGCCTCGCCGACGGCTGGCTCCCCCAAGGGCCGTCCGACGCAGCCATGGTCGCGATGTTGCAGGACGCGCGTGCACAGCACGGGCGGGCCGACCAGCCGATGATGATCGGACACATCGTGCCCTGGCTCTACGTGGGCAAGCCCGCCTGGGACGTACCGGAAGATTCACTCACCGGCGCACCGCAGGAGCTCGGCGAGCAGATCCTCGCGGGTACCGCCCACGGGGTGAACCAGATCCAGGTTCGCTTTCGCGCCCGCGACTGCGACGAACTCTGCGACCAGATGGCCGCCTTCGCCACCGGCGTCGCCCCCATGCTCACGAAAGTCTGACTCACCCACACGCAACCTGCGTCGTTCGTGGGCGCTCTACGACCTCGAGCGACGCAAGTTCTCTCACAGGTCAGGGAGGTGGCTCGGGAGGACTCCGCCGAGGACGCCGCCGTCGACTTCGATGAGCTTGCCGGTGACCCACGAGGCCGCGGGCGACACGAGGAAGAGCACGGCAGGAGCCACGTCCTCGGGCAGACCGTTACGGCGCATCGGCGTGTTTCGCTCCATCTGCTCACGCGCCGACGCGCCCCTGCTGTCGAGCCACCCCTTGAGCGCGTCGGTCTCGATCGCTCCGGGCAGCACCGCGTTCACGCGCACGCGCGGCGCAAGCTCGGCGGCCATCAGACGTGTGAGTTGTGCGAGCGCGGCCTTCGTGAGGCTATGGGTGAGCGAGCCGCGGTTCGCGTTGCGCCCTGCCACCGACCCGATGTTCACGATCGAGCCACCGCCGCGCTCGAGCATGTGCGGCACCGCGATGCGGCTCAGCTCGAACGGTACGGAGACGTTGAAGTGGAACGAGGCCTCGAGGTCGTCCACTCGGGTGTCGAGCATCGCCTTCGAGATCGACCCACCGGCGTTGTTCACCACGATGTCGAGACGGCCGAGCTCCCGGATGGTCTCGTCGACGAGCTCCCCGAGGAAGCCGAGATCGTTGACGTCGCCCGGTATCGCGAGCACGCGACCGCCATGCGCGCGGATCGCGGCCGCGGTCTCCTCCAGCTGCGCCACGGTGCGCGCCGTGAGGACCACGTCGGCACCCGCCTCGCCAAACGAGTCGGCGATCGCGGCACCGATCCCGCGACCTGCGCCCGTCACGATGGCAACCTGATCGCTCAGGTGAAATTGCTCCAGCACCCGCGAACCTGCCTTCCAACGCCTCTCCAGATTTGTGGTCTACTACGACGCTCGGAACGGTCCCAAAGCGAGGACTCCATGGCACACATTGCACCGCTCACCGGCAAGCGCATCCTCGTCACCGGCGCCACCGGCATGGTCGGCGGACCCCTGGCGATGGCACTCGCGGCCGAGAACACAGTGTTCGGTGGCGCGCGCTTCACGAACGAGAAGAAGCGCGAAGAGCTCGTGTCCTCGGGTGCCACGGCCGTGCGCGTCGACCTGGGCTCGGCAGACTTCGACGAGATCCCGGATGATCTCGACTGCGTCTTGAACTTCGCGGTCGCGCGCAGCAACGACTGGGAGGCCGACTTCGCGGCCAACGTCGAAGGTGTCGCGCTGCTCATGGATCGGTGCAAAGACGTCGACACGTTCTTCCAGTGCTCGACCGCCGGCGTCTACGAGTCGCAGGGTCAGGTGCCGCTCTCGGAGACGTCACCGCTCGGTGACAGCCACCGCGCGGCGGGTTACGAGACGTACTCGATCAGCAAGATCGCCGCAGAGTCGATCGTGCAGCACACCGCGACCCGCCTCGGCATCCCCACCGTGATCGCTCGGCTCAGCGTCCCGTACGGCGACACCTTCGGCTGGCCGACATTCCAGGTGATGATGATCGACAACGACATCCCGATCGGCGTACATCCGATTGGACCGTCGTTGTACGCGCCGCTGCACCTGGTCGACATCGTCGGATCGCTCCCCTACCTCCTGGGGGCCGCGTCGGTGCCCGCAACGGTCGTGAACTGGGGCGGCGACGAGAACGTGGCGGTCGAAGACTGGTGCGCGCTCATCGGCGATCTCGTCGGCAAGGAGCCGCTGATCCAGGTCGACGAGAACGCGATCCCGTCGCTGCCGATCGACGTGACCCGTCTGAACGGCCTCGGCTTTCACTCGTCGATCTCGTGGCAGGAAGGCATCCGTCGTCTCGTGGCAACGAGCCGCACGGCGTCCTGATGATGGGTCGCTCGCTGCGAATCGGGGAACCCCGACTCGCAGCCGCTCGCTCTCGCGCGCACGGGTAGTGTGCCGCGGTGGCACCCAACCCGATCACGTGGGGCATCCTTCCCGAGCGAACTCTCGACCGTGTGCTGGTGTTCTCGCCACACTTCGACGACGCCGCGCTCGGCGCCGCACATTTGTTGGGCGCGCACCCGGACTCACTGGTCGCCACGGTGTTCGGGGGACCTCCGCCGCAGTATCCGGACCCGCCCTCGGAGTGGGATGCGCTCGGCGGGTTCCGAGCGGGCGACGATGTGGTTGCGTTGCGGCGCGAGGAAGATCTGGCCGCGATGATGGTGCTCGACGCGCGTCCCCTCTGGCTCGAGTTCGCCGACTACCAGTATCTCGCGCCGGAAGAACGGGCGGCGCTCGAGACGATTGCTGCGGAGCTCTCGCGCGTTGTCGACGACGAGCGGCCCACTGCGGTGTTCCTGCCGATGGGGCTCGCGAACCCCGATCACGTCTCGACCCACGAGGCCGGGCTGCTGGTGGCGTCTGAGCGGACCGACCTCACGTGGTTCTGCTACGAGGACAGCGGCTACAAGCACATCCCGGGGATGCTCGCGTGGCGGGTGTCGAAGTTGTTCCGCTCGGAACTGTGGCCCACGCCGATGATCGTGCCCACGGTGGTCGATCACGACCGCAAACGCGCCGCGATCGAGTGCTACCAATCCCAGCTCGCGCCTCTGAATCGCGACCATGCGCTGGGCTCTCGCATCGGCGGCAGCGTGCCCGAGCAGTTCTGGCAGCTCGCACCACCGCCCCCCGGCTGGGAACGCATGCGCGAGGCGTGACGGACATGCGGATAGGGATCATCGGCGCGGGTCCCGGCGGGATCTGTATGGGAATCAAGCTCCGTGACGCCGGCATCGACACCTTCACGATCTTCGAGCGGGCGCCGGCCGTGGGTGGCACATGGTTCCACAACACCTACCCCGGATGCGCGTGCGACGTGGCATCCGCGCTCTACTCGTTCTCGTTCGAGCTCGAACGCGACTGGTCGCGCCCGTACGGAACTCAGCCCGAGATCCGCGCCTACTTCGAACACTGCGTCACCAAGTACGGCCTCGCTCCTCACCTCCGCCTCGGCAACGGCATTGCTGCGGCGAACTGGGACAACGAGCGCGCGGTGTGGTCTCTCACGACCGAGGCCGGCGAGCACCACGAGGTCGACGTGCTCATCGGTGCGGTCGGGATGTTCGGCAATCCGGAGTGGCCCGAAATCCCGGGGTTGGACGAGTTCGCCGGCACGGTGTTCCACTCCGCGCGTTGGGACCACGACCACGACCTCACCGGCAAGCGAGTGGCGGTGATTGGCAGCGCCGCGAGCGCGGTGCAGTTCGTACCCGAGATCGCGCCCCGCGTCGAGCAGCTTCTCGTGTTCCAGCGGACGCCCAACTGGGTCCTGCCCAAGGCCGATGTCGCGTACACCACCGCGCAACTCGAGCGCTTGCACACCGACCCCGACGCGCTCCTCGAGGACCGCCGGCAGGTGTGGGAGCGCCTCGAGGGCTCTATCACGTTCTCGAACCCGGCCGCGATCCGCCAAGCCCAGGAGTTGGCACTCCAGAGCATGGCGATCGTCGAGGACCCCGCAGTGCGCGCCAAGCTCACGCCCGACTTCCCGCACGGGTGCAAGCGCCCCCTCATCTCGAACGACTGGTATCCCACGTTCAACCGTCCGAACGTCGAACTGATCACGGACGGTATCGAACGCATCGACGGCGGCGGCATCACGACAGTCTCCCAGACCCACCGACCGGTCGACACGATCGTGCTCGCGACGGGCTTCGAAACCACTCGATATCTCTCGACGATCGAGGTGACCGGGCGGCACGGGCGTCGCCTCACCGACGCGTGGAGCGACGGCGCGCAGGCCTACCTCGGCGTCACGACCTCGGGATTCCCGAACCTGTTCATGCTCTACGGCCCCAACACCAACAACGGCTCGATCCTCTTCATGATCGAATGCCAGGTCGCCTACATCATGCGCCAGCTCGCGCGCCTCGACGACGAGGCCCTGGCGTGGATCGACGTCCGACCCGACGTGATGGCCGTCTACAACCGCTCTCTCCAGGACGATCTCGATCACGTCGAGGTGTGGAACGCGAGCTGCAACAACTACTACCGCGGTCCAAGCGGACGCATCGTGACGCAATGGCCCCACACCATGTCCGACTACGAGGCGCGCACCGCGAAGCCCGACGACGACGCCTACGAGACGCGACTCCGTTAGCGGCTGAGCCAGTTGGCTGCGTGGGCGAGACGGGGGGCGGGGCTGCGCAGCCGTCGCTTAGCGTGATAACGCAGCGCGACGCGCTGTGTCACCCGGTCGACGACGGGATGCGGTTCGCGCCCGTAGTGGCGCAGGAGGCGCGTGAGCGGCGACCGGTACGGCAAGTACCCGTGCAGCCGATGGTTCGAGGCCCAGGCCGCCTTCTCGGCAAGCCACGGGTCGTCGCGTGAGAGTCGCCACTTCTGCGCAAGGTGCGCGAGACCCACGCGGTTCCAGGCATCGCTCCAACGCGCCACGTAGAAGAAGAGGTCGGACGGGTCGAGCCGCAGCGTGAGGTAGGTCACGATCGAGCCCGGCTCGAGCCACAGTGTCCCGCCTCCATCGCGGATGGTGAGCGAGATATCGATGTGCTCCTCGAGCCTGATCTCCTCGTCGAAGCACGAGCCGCCCGTGAGCGCATCGGATCGCACCAAGAGGGCATGCGCGTCGACCAGCTCACACTGCGCCCGCTCGACTCCTGGGAAGACGTCGTCGAAGGACGCTTGCGAGTCGACGAAACGTTCGTGCATCACTCGGCGCTCGTCCGTCTCGATGATCTGACACTCACCGATGGTGAGGTGGATGCGCGCGTGCACGACAGGACCGATGCAGCACAGCGGCGAAACCACCGCCGCCCCGGTCTCGCGTGCGCACCGCTCGAGCGGCGTCAGCCAACCAGGGTCGACGACGACGTCATTGTCGACGAGCGCGACGAACTCCGTGTCGACGTACGCGAGCGCGAGATTGCGCCCTTCGTTCGGCTGCAAGAAGTAATCGGTCCTGACCAGGGTGAAATCGTGGATCCGAGCTTGTGCCTCGAGATAGCGCGCGACGTCGCGCGGTGACCCCCCGTCGACGAACACGAGCCGGTGTGGCTCGGGCGTGCCGGCCAACACGCTCTCGAGGCTCTGGCGCGTGGCGCTGAACTTCTCGTGCGGGACCATCGCAATCGTTGTCGTGGGCTTCTCCTGGGATCTCACGGCGACGCCGCGACGCCGGGCAGGCCGTGATAGGGGCTCCCCGCCGCTTGCCACTCCGTATACAGCTCCATGAACTCGGAACCGAAGGGGTTGCCGCCGGTGAGCGGCATGGCCGCACGCCGGATCGTGAAGTCGTTCGGCGCGAGCCGCGCAGCCTCCGCGAAGTGGCGCTGCGCGGTGTCGTCGTCGCCGTTCCGACGCGCGTAGGCCGCGACGCGGAAGTGCAGGCGCGCGTGGACCTCGTCGCCGGTGAGGTCGCCGACCGCGAAACGTGCGTCTTCCGGCGTAATCGGCAATTCGCCGGTACGAACCCAGCGCCGGACGGCGTCGAGGTGCGGACCCGATTCCACACCCGTGAATTCCTTGAACATGTCGTTGCTGAACGCGACGCCGTTGGGCCGCACGATCCGATCGTCCTCGTCGATCCAGATCACGGTGGGCACGTTGCTGATCGCGTAGAGCTCGGTGAGCACGTGCTCCGGGTCGATAAGCAACGGATGCGTGATCCCCTCGACATACGGCCGAACGTCGTCGGGTGAGTCGTCGAGCGCGACCGAGATTACGGTGAAACCCTGGTCGTGCAGCTCGTCGTGCAGCGCCTGCCACCCGGGCAGGTCATAGCGGCAGCCTCACCAGGACGCGAACGCCGACAGCAGCTTCTTCCGCCCACGCCACTCGTGGAGCGTGTGCAGGTTGCCGTCGAGATCGGCAAGTGCGAACGGCGGCGCGACCAAATCGTCGAGCGCCTGACGCCGCGCTTCGGCATCGAGCGCCACCGCTGCGAGCCGGGCATCGGCATCGACCACGATCGGCCGGCCGAGGGCGGTACTCACCGCGGCGAGGTCGAGTTGGTCGCCCACGGAGAGCACGGACGGGTCACGCACGGGCACACACATGTCGTCGCGGCACAGACCCTCGGGCTTCAGTTCCCAGCCCAGCGCCGCAGGGAGCTGCGCGGGATCGACGAGAAGCCTGCCGTCGGACACGGTGACGTCGACGGTTCGCGCCACGTCGCCGATCACGGTCGCTGGAAGCTGGGTCACGAGGGCAGCGTATCGTCCGGCGTGTGCGAGTATGAGAGCCGAGCAGGAGGTCCCCCCATGGGTCGCAAGTACCAGATCATCTCCGGCGACGGCCACATCGAGACGCCGCCCGACTTCGTGAAGTTCGTCCCGGAGAAGTTCAAGGACCGCGCGCCCCGGCTCATCACGCTCCCCGACGGCGGCGGCGACGCCTGGCTCATGGAGGGCATGCCCCTCACCTACGCGAGCCAGAATCTCAAGGGCCGCGGCGTCGTGAAGTTCGCGGGCCAGAGCTACTTCCACGAGGACGGCTCGCGAGCCGAGGGCACCGGCAACGGCGCGCAGCGGCTGCGCGAGCAGGACGAAGACGGGATCGACGCCGAGATCCTCTTCGCACCCGTGTTCGCCAGCAGATTCCTCGAGAAGATCCCCGAACGCGACGTCTACATGGCGATGGTGCAGGCGTACAACACGTGGTTGATCGAGGAGTACAGCGCGCCCGCGCCCGACCGGCTGATCGTCAACGCCTTGATGCCGATCAGCGGCATCGACGACGCGCTTGCGGAACTCCAACGCGCGCACGAGACGGGCTTCAAGACCGTGCAGATGGTCCAGTACCCGAACGGTGGCGGCGGCCCCAAGCCCGACGACGACCGGTTCTGGGAGAAGTCGCTCGAGCTCGGCATGGCGCTGTCGCCACACTTCAGCTTCGGCGGACCGATCAACATCGGAGGTGCGCGGCACGACACGTCGCAGTGGCCGGCGGAAGCAGGCATGACCCAGCACGCGCAGGGACCACCCAGCAACACGATGGCGCAGATGATCGTGCACGGCGTGTTCGACCGGATCCCGGAGCTCCGCTTCTACTTTGCAGAGATCAACGCCGCGCTGCTCCCCGCGCACCTTTACTACATGGACCGCGACTACCTCGAGTACAACAGCTGGTTCCAGCTGAAGCTCCCGAAGATGCCGTCGGAGTACATGCGTACTCACGCGCTCTACGGCATGGTGCGCGAGCCGCTCGCGGTGCGCATGGGCGAGGAGATGCCGGAGGAGATGCCGCTCGACCTCTTCCTCTGGGGCAGCGACTTCCCGCACTCGGTGGGCACGTTCCCCGAGTCGCAGCGCTACATCAAGGAAACATTCGCCGGCCTCCACGACGAACTCCGCCGCAAGATCCTCGCAGGGAACGCGGCCGAGCACCTCGGTCTCGATCTCGACGCGGACATCACCGAGACGCCCGTGGCCGCGTAAAGAGCCGAGCGCTCGATCAGGGGTGCATCGCCTCGTAGGCCGTGTGCTCGGCCGCAGGGTGGGCGAGTTCGAGAATCGGCTTCCAGGGCTCGCCGCGCCGCACTGCGATACCCACGAGGACGGTGCAGATCTGCTCTTCGAGCGTCGGGCCGTCGTCCTGCATCACCGCGACGAGCCGACGAATGTTCGGGAGCTCGTCGGGTGTGCGTGCAGACAGGACCCGGTGGTACTCGGCAAGCAGCCCGCGGCCGCTCTCGGTCTGGCGGATGTCGGCGATCGCCGCGCCGATCGCGCACCGGCTCACGATGGTGTAGGCGTCGCGTGCTTCGACCGGCGCGAACCCGTGCCGCATGAGGAACCCGGTGACGGCGTCGACGTGGATCACCATCCGATCGACGCTCGTGGAGCCGCGCATCGACTGAATGAGGAGCTCGGGCTGCGACAGGAAGGCCCGGTGCGAGACCCGCGACCACTCGAGCAGCCATTCGGGCCAGGTCTGGCCGTGATCCTCGGGGAGATGGATCCGGGACGCGGAGTACTCGGCGGCGAGTTGCATGAGGTCGTCGCGGCCCTCGACGTGGTGGTACAGGCCGGGGACACTCACGCCGAGCTGGTCGGCTACAGCCTTCATCGTGACGCGATCGAGCCCGATCTCGTAGGCGGCGTGGGCGATCATCTCGCGGTCGAGGCGCGCCGGGCGCCCGGTCTTGCCCCGCGCGCCATGCCGCGAACGTTCGGTTTCTTTTGCCGTACCGGTCATGCGAACTCCCCGCGAGGGCCGCGGTCTCCCGGGGGCAGCGTAACGCGGGTCACGAACTCTCAACGACTTGCTTGCCGCGCGCGGCGAGCTCGTACTTCAGCACCTTGTTCGACGCATTGAGCGGAAGGCTCTCGACCAGCTCCACGTAGCGCGGGACCTTGTAGTTGGCCATGTTCGCGCGACACCACGCGATCAGCTCCGTGGTGGCGACGTCGACACCGGTGGCGGGTATGACGAATGCCATGCCCACCTCGCCGAGCCGTTGATCGGGGACACCGACGACGGCCACCGACGCGACACCGGCGTGCCCCATCATGATGTTCTCGATCTCGGCGGGATACGCGTTGAACCCGCCGACGATGAACATGTCCTTGATGCGATCGGTGATGGTGAGGTTGCCGGCAGCATCCTGGAACGCGACGTCGCCGGTGTGCAGCCAACCGTCGGCGTCGATCACTTCGGCCGTCGCCTCCGGGTTGTCGTAGTAGCCCTTCATGAGGTTGTAGCCGCGCACGACAACCTCACCTTGTTCGCCGGTCGGCACGACATTCCCCTGCTCGTCGACGACGCGCACCTCGACGTCGGGGATCGCGCGACCGGCGGTCTTGGCGATGGTCTCGGGATCGTCGTCGTGGCGGCACATCGTGGTGATCCCGTGCGACTCCGTGAGCCCGTAGCCGGTGACGACGTTCTCGAAGCCGAGCTTCTCGCGCATGTCGATGATCATCTGGACGGGGATCGTGGCCGCGCCGGTCACCGACAACCGGAGGCTCGAAAGGTCGAACTGGTCGAGGTCGGGGTGATTCAGGATCGTCTGGAAGATCGCCGGGGGCCCGGGGAGCATGCTGATCCGCTCCTCCGCGACCCGGCGCATCACCGCGGGCACGTCGAAGACTGGATGGGGAATGATTGTCGCGCCCTTCAGGATGCACGCGAGGATGCCGGCCTTCAGCCCGAACGCGTGGAAGAACGGGTTGACGATCAGGTAGCGGTCGCCGGTGCGCAACCCCACCACGTCGGACCACGTGTCGTAGGCACGGATGCTCGCCGAGTGGAACAGCATCGCTCCCTTCGGCCTGCCGGTCGTGCCCGACGTGAAGAGGATGTCGCACAGGTCGTCGGGCTGCACGGCATCGGCGCGCGCTTCGGCCGTTGCCGCGTCGATCTCGTCGCCACGCGCGCAGAACTCGTCCCACCCCACGCACCCTTCGGGCACGTTGCCGCGCAGGATGACCGTTTCCCCGATCGTCTCCGAACCGGGCGCGCCGGCGAGGAGATCGACGTAGTTCGTGTCGAGGAAGTCGGTGACGGTGAAGAGCCGGGCGGCGCCGGCGACGCCGATCGCGTAGCCCGCCTCGTTGCCCTTGAACCGGGTGTTGAGCGGGATCACGATCCCCCCGACCGAGTGGCAACCGAGTGCGGCGACCGCCCATTCCCAGATGTTTGGCGCCCAGATCGCGATCTTGTCGCCGGGTTCGACGCCCGACGCGATCATCGCCCGGGCCACGGTGTCGACTTCGGCCGCCAGTTCGGCGAAGGACAGCCGCACGTGGCCGTCGACGACGCCCTCGATGTCGCCGTAGAGCTGAGCGGCGCGACGCACGACAGCCGGAATCGTGAGCGGCAGCTCCACCGTGCACCCCTTTGCTCGCAGGCTCGAACCGGGATCGGGATCGTACAAGCTTTGCCGCAGTACCGTTTCAAGGTGTCGCGCACGCGGCGACCGAAGCGAGCGCAGCGAGCGAAGGGAGCTCGCCAGGAGCGAGTGGCCGCGGGGG
>JBBDHW010000029.1:22380-59900 GCA_040880805.1 Acidimicrobiia bacterium
GCGGCGCTGGAACCCTGCGCCGCAACGAGCGACGAATGGGGACGGTTATGAACGTCGAGGACATGATCTTCATCAGCGTGGACGACCACGTCGTCGAGCCGCCGCACATGTTCCACGGCCGCATGCCGGCCAAGCACGCCGACCGGGCGCCGCGCGTCGTCCAGAACGAGCGCGGCGACGACGTATGGGTCTTCGAAGGCAGCACGATCCCGAACATCGGCCTCAACGCCGTCGCCGGCCGTCCGCGCGAGGAGTATGGAGTGAACCCAACCTCCTTCGAGGAGATGCGGCCGGGCTGTTACGACATCCACGAACGCGTCAAGGACATGAGCGCGGGCGGCGTGCTCACGAGCATGTGCTTCCCTTCGTTCCCGGCCTTCTCCGGTCGGCTGTTCGCTGCGTGTCCCGACAAGGACCTCGCGCTCGCCACCGTGCAGGCGTACAACGACTGGCACATCGATGAGTGGGCCGGCACCTATCCCGGGCGCATGATCCCGATGGCGCTCCCGGTGTTGTGGGACCCACAGCTGTGTGGCGACGAGATCCGGCGCGTCGCGGCCAAGGGGTGCCATTCCGTGACGTTCACGGAGAACCCCGCTGAGCTCGGGTACCCGAGCTTCCATCAGGAGCACTGGGACCCGATGTGGCAGGCGCTGGTCGACGAGGGAACCACCCTGAATGTCCACCTCGGATCGTCGGGAAAGCTCGCAGTCACCGCGCCCGACGCACCGATCGACGTGATGATGACGCTCCAGCCCATGAACATCTGCATGGCGGCAGCCGACCTCGTGCTGTCGCGCGTCTTCAAGAACTACCCCGATCTGAAGGTCGCGCTGTCCGAGGGTGGCACGGGTTGGATCCCGTACTTCCTCGACCGCCTCGACCGCACGTTCGACATGCACCACGCGTGGACCGGCATGGACTTGGGTGAGGGAGTGGTGCCGTCCGACGTGTTCCGGCAGCACATCCTCACGTGCTTCATCGCAGACCCGATCGGGCTCGCGCTGCGCGACGAGATCGGGATCGACAACATGTGCTGGGAGCAGGACTACCCGCACTCCGACTCGTCGTGGCCGAGCGCGCCCGAGGAACTCGTCGAGATGGCGGCGAAATACCAGGTACCCGACGCCGAGCTCGCCAAGATCACACACGAGAACGCGATGCGCTGGTACCGCTTCTCCCCGTTCACCCACATCCCACGCGAGCAGTGCACCGTGGGCGCGCTGCGCGCGTCGGTCGCCGGCCACGACACCTCGATCCGCGCGATGGACCAGGGCCGCTACGCCGGCGCCACCATGATCAGCCTCGGCGAGCTCGCGGCCAACGCCACCGCCTGACCTGACGATGGGTCGCTCACTGCGAGCCGGGATACCCGGCTCGCGGGCGCTCGCTCCCGGGTCGGATAGAGTTTCCGAACGACGTTCGCCGCTCGCTGGAGGGGATCTCCCATGGGCACCAACTACCTCGTGATCTCGTCGGACGGCCATGCCGGGCCCCCTGCGGAGCACTACCGGGAGTACCTCGACCCCGAGTATCGGGCCGACTTCGACGAGCACCAGGCGAACCAGGCCCGGATGCGCGAAGCGATGCAGAAGGCGCGCGGCGCCGGCGACAACTCCGACTTCAAGAAGAAGTGGGAGGCGCAGACCGGTGGCGACGGCGGGCTCACCGCCGCGTACGACTCCGACCACCGCAACAAGATCCTGAACATCGAAGGCGTGGCCGCGGAGGTTCTCTTCCCCGATGCCGACGTGCTCGGCACCGGCCGCATCGCGGCGTCGCCGTTCGGGTCGGGACTCGCGGGCGGCGCGGGCAACGCGCCCGAGCTCGCGCTTGCGGGCGCGAAGGCCCACAACCGTTGGCTCGCCGACTTCTGCGCGCAGGAGCCCGACCGCCGTATCGGTGTCGCGCTCATCCCGATCCTCTACGACCTCGACGCCGCGGTCGCCGAGATCCACGACGCACGCGCACTCGGTCTGCGCGGTGCGATGATCCCCACGCGGTGGTTCGACCAGCCCGCGTACCACCACCCGCGTTACGACGTCGTGTGGGAAGCCTGCGAAGACACCGGCATGGTGTTGCACACGCACTCGGGCGCCGGGCCCGCCGACTACGGCGAAGGCCGCGGCACCATGGCGATCTACGCGTCGGAGGCGTACTGGTGGGCGGCGCGTCCGCTCTGGGTGCTGCTGTGGGCGGGCGTGTTCGAGCGCTACCCGAAACTGAAGTACGTCGTCGCGGAGAACGGCGCGTGGTGGGCACCCGACCTGCTCTACAAGATGGACGAGAAGTTCGTCGGCGGCCACAACACCGAGAAGATGGGCGACGCCTTCCGCCAAGAGCTGAAGATGAAGCCCAGCGACTACTTCCACCGGAACTGCTACCTCGCCGCGTCCACGCCCGGCACGGAAGACATCGACCGCCGTTACCAAGTGGGGATCAACAACCTCCTCTGGGGCAACGATCTCCCCCACCCTGAGGGCACGTTCCCGTTCACGCAGTACTGGATCCGCGAGCGTTTTCACGACCTGCCCCACGACGAGACCGCGCGCATCCTCGGCGAGAACGCGGCCGACGTCTACGGCGTCGACCGTGCTGCGCTCACCACGCTCGTGGAGGAGTTCGGGCCGTCGCCCGAGCAGGTGCACGGCGACAAGCCGGTGGAGCCCGCACCGGTGTAATGGGGTTCGCGGCGCGGGGACCAGTCAGGGGCGCATGAGCGCGCCGCCGTCGACCATGAACGTCTCGCCCGTCACGTAGCGACACGCGTCCGACAGCAGGAACGACACCACCGGCGCGATGTCGTCTTCGGCGTCGCCGTCACGCGCTATCGGCTGGTCGGCGAACGTCGACTCGTAGACCGCGACGCGCGCAGGGTCGTCATCGGGAGGCGCGCGGTGCGCGATCGAGACCGGACAGATGCAGTTCACGACGATCCCGTACTGGCCCCACTCGCGCGCCGCGGCGCGCGTCAGTGCACGGATCGCCTCCTTCGACGACGCGTACGGCGCGTAGCCGACCGCACCGAGCAGCCCGGCGTGCGAGCCCAGCGTGACGATGCGACCCCAACCCTGGTGGCGCATGTGCGGGAACACCGCCTGCATCCCCCAGAGCGTCCCCTTGGGCCCGGTGTCGAAGAGCAGGTTCATGTCCGATTCGGTGACGTCCGCGAGCGGGGTCACCGAGCGGAACGTCTGTGCGTTCGCGACCAGGCCGTCGACGCGCCCGAAGCGTTCGACCGTCTGCGCGACGAGGTCGAACGCCCCGTCACGATCGGCCACGTTCACCGGCACCGCGAGGTACTGCGCGCCGAGCGTGTCGAGCTCCGCGGAGATCGCCTCGAGGCGATCGGGCCGGCGGCCGGTGATCGCGAGACGCGCCCCCTGACGAGCGAGGTGGAGCGCGATGCCACGGCCGATCCCGCGCGATGCGCCAGTGATGATGACCACGCGTCCCGCGACGCTGCTGTCGACCATTGCCGTAGTCTGACATCGTGGCTGATCGCTCGACGCCGATCTCGGCCGCGCGCCTCGCCGAGCAGCTCGGCGACCAGCTCCCTGCGGCCCACACCATCCCGCCCGAGTCGTTCGAGCTCGTGAGCCGCATCCGCGAGCTCGTCGAAGCGGTGGTGCTCACCGACGCCCCGGAGAGCGTGCGAGCGGCCGCGGCGGACGAGATCGCATCGATCACCGAGCGCCTCGGCGCGGAGCAGCGCGCATCGGCGCTGCTCCTGGTTCGCCATGCCGACGGGCGGGTCGAGAGCCTCGCCCAGGCCGGTTCGGGCCGCCTCAACCCGCAGGCGCCCCCGCTCGAGTTCGTCGAGTTCGGCGACGAGGTCGTCGCGCGGTGCACGCTGACCGCCGCGCACGGCGGATCGCCGTCACGCGCGCACGGCAGTGTGGTCGCGACGCTGCTCGACGAAGTGCTCGGCCGCGCGGTCACCGACGCAGGCGCGAGCGGCCTCACCGTCTCGCTCGAGGTGAGCTACCGCGCTGCCACTCCCTACGGCGTCCCGCTCGAGATCCGCGGCCGGCTCACGGGGCGCGACGGCCGCAAGAGCTTCGCCTCCGGCGAGGTCTACGCCGACGGCGTCGTCACCGCGGTCGGCGAAGCCGTGTACGTGGGCGAACGCCGCTAGCACACCAGTGGCCAAGGTTCACTCGTCTTGCGCGGCCGTGGTCGACGAGTCGCTCCGGATCGATGGGCATTCTGTTTGGGCCTCGCGCCTCGGGGTACGTTCTGGTCTGTCGTGGTGATCTACATCTAGCCAGATTGAGACGCGAACCATGGACTTTGGAGCTCATCTCCCTCTGATGGACTTCGGGGCTCACCCATATACCCTCGATCATCTCGTGGCGTACACGAAGACTGCCGCACAACTCGGTTTCCGTGCACTGTCGGTCAACGACCACATGGTCTTTTCGGTGCCCTGGCTCGACGGACCGATCGCACTTGCGGCGGTCATGGAGCACTCAGCGGAGATGGCGCTCGCGACGACGGTCGCGCTCGCGGTCGTGCGTGGCCCGGTGCCGGTCGCGAAGACGCTGGGGGCGATCGATCGTCTGTCCGGCGGTCGGCTGGTCGTGGCGGTAGGTCCGGGCTCATCGGCTGAGGACTACGCGGCTGTCGGCATCGATTTCTCGGAACGTTGGCAACGCTTCGACGAGGCAATCGGCGTGCTACGGGCGCTGTGGCGGCGCGACGGCGTCCCGTTCGTCGGGCGCTTCTATTCGACCGAAGGTCTGTCCCTGGATCCCCTGCCTGCGCAGCCCGGCGGACCACCGATTTGGGTGGGTAGCTGGGGTTCTGACGCCGGGCTTCGTCGCGTGGCTCGTCTCGCCGACGGCTGGCTGGCATCTGCCTACAACACCACACCAGACCTGTTCGGCGAAGCCTGGCAAGCCTTGCGCTCGAAGCTGACAGACCGCGGTAAGAACCCCGCCACGTTCCCCAACGCGCTGGCGACGATGTGGTGCTACATCACCGACGACCGCGACGAAGCCGACCGCATCCTCCGAGAGCGGGTGATACCCACCGTGCACCGGCCCGAGCACGTGCTTCGCGAACGTCTCCCGATCGGCCCTCCCGAACTCTTCGCCGAGAAACTGACGGCGTTCGCGAAGGCAGGCGTGCAACGCGTCTTCATCTGGCCGGTTGCCGACGAACTGCACCAGCTCGAACGCTTCTGGCACGACGTGCGACCGCTCGTCGTTACGTAGATTCCGATCCAGCGCATCCGATTCTCGCACCGCGACTCTCTCCCATCGTGCGGTGCGCCCAATACCGCCTACCCGGCATTCTGTGGTCCACCGTCGCTTTGATCCGGCGGGACCCCGCTCCTTCAGGGATGCCTGATGGATGCTGGACGCGGATGCGATTGCCGTCTCACTCGCGAGGTGGTGGGTCGGGGTCCACCCGCGGTAGGTCTTGAGTTTGTGGTGGTGCGCGCAGATCCGCCAGGTGTACGTGCGCTCGAGCCAGCGTCGGAGTTTGGCGGGGATCGTGCGTTTCGGTGACGAGACGCGGGTGATGTCGGTGCCTTCACGCGACAGCACGGTGATGCGGGCGTCGTCGAGGAGCCCGCGGGCGATGGTGACGGGGACGGGTCCGATGCCGTCGAGCTCGCCGTGCTCACCGGGCTCGACGTAGCCGCGTTCAACGGCGGCGTGGTCGGCGTCGAGGCGGACCTCGACTGGCTTGCACGGCCCGTCCTTGACGAGCGCGACCAGCGCGTCGGCGGCGTACGGGTCGACCGCGCGCAGCGATGCTTCGCGGCGCTCGTCACGCAGGCCCTTGAACCCCCTTCCAGGATCGCCACTACCGAGCGCACCCGCTCGAACACACTCTCCACGCACGCACCTCCCCGGCGCCTCGAACCAGCCTGGGAAGTTCCCCCACCCTATACGAACATACGTTCGCCTGTCAACTGTCAACCCCTCAATCGCGACCGAGGATCGAAACGAAGCTCACCATCTCGCCGGGGTAGCCGCCGAGGTTGTGGGTGAGGGCGAGCGACTTTTCGCTGTCGACCGTGCGCTCGGTTGGCGCCTCGCCGCGGAGTTGGAGCCACGCCTCGAACATCATGCGCAGGCCCGACGCGCCCACCGGGTGTCCGAACGACTTCAACCCGCCGTCGGGGTTGACGGGCAACTCGCCGTCGAGGTCGAACACGCCGTCGATCTCGTCGCGCCACGCCGCGCCGCGCTCGGAGAACCCGAGGTCCTCCATGAGCACGAGCTCGGTGATCGTGAAGCAGTCGTGCACTTCGGCGAGCGCGAGCTCGCGACGCGGATCGGTGACGCCGGCCTGCGCGTAAGCATCGCGCGCGGTAGCCGCGACCTCGGGGAACGTCGTGTAGTCGTAGTCGGGGTCGGTGAGACCGCTCCCGTTGCCCGCCACGAACGACAGCGCCTTCACGAACAGTGGCTTGTCGGTGTAACGGTGAGCGTCTTCGGCGCGGCACACGATCGCGGCAGCTGCGCCGTCGGCCACACCGGCGCAGTCGAACACACCAAGCGTGCCGGCGACCTTGGGCGACGCGCAGATGGTCTCCATCGACACCTCACGCCGGAACTGCGCGCGCGTGTTGCGCGCGCCGTTGTAGTGATTCTTGTACGCGACGTGTGCCATCGACTCGCGCAGCTTGTCGGGGTCGACGCCGAACTTGTCGGCGTACGCGGGTGCGACCATCGAGAACATCGCCGCCGCCGTGAGCGTGCGCAGCGTGCCGTCGTTCGGCGGGTTCACCGCCGCCAGGCCCTGGTAGCCCGAGTCCTTTGTCTTCTCCACACCGATCGCCATCGCCACGTCGTACGCGCCTGACGCCACCGCGTACGAAGCTTGCCGGAACGCCTCGGCGCCCGTAGCGCAGTAGTTCTCGACACGCGTGACGGGCTTGTGCTCGAGCTGGAGCGGCCGGGCGAGCGTGATGCCGCTCATCCCGCCCTGCGCGGTGCCGAGCCAGTAGGCATCGACGGCGGCCTTGTCGACTCCCGCGGAGGTGTACGCCTCGTTGGCGGCGTCGATGAGGAGGTCGTCGAGGCCGAGGTCCCAGTGCTCGACGAAGCGCGTGCATCCCATGCCGACGACCGCGACGCGGTCTTTGATCCCGTGACTAGCCATCTCGAACCAGCCTGCCTTTCCAGAAGTAGTTCGCGATGCCATCCGCCGTGAACAACCGGCGGAACGTCATCTCGACCCGCATGCCGATCGCGACTTCGCTCTCGTCGACGTCGGTGAGCTCGACCGGGAGCCGGCCACCGCCGTCGAAGTCGACGACGGCGAATACGATCGGAGGGCTCGGCGAGTACGCGAGGCGGTCCACGGTGAACGTGGCGATGGTGCCCTGCTTGTCGGCGAGGGGCGCCGGATCCATGTTGTCGGTGTGCTCGCCGTCACGCGACACGCGCGCCGGGGGCACGTGCACCACGCCCGTGTCGCGTTCTTTCGAGCCGACGAACGCGAACTTCCAGTCTTCGTTTCGCGCGGCAGCGGTGGCCGACACACGTTGTGGCTCGGCGCGGCGCGGCGGCTCCACCGGCAACACGCCCTTCCACGCCAGGAACTTGCCGTACGGGAGCGCGCCACCCGCCGCAACTTGCGTCGCGATCGTGCGCGCCGGACGGTGGCGCGCAATGGCGTCGGTCGCGCGGAACAACAGCACGTCGGCGCCGTCGGCCGCGCTCACCAACGCGACGACCTGACCCGGTTCGGCCTGTTCGAGCAGCGCGACGAGGAGCAGGCCCGGGTGCGCGGCACCAGCGATACCGACGGTTGACGAGAGGTCGTCGATCACCTGCACGCCGTCGAGCTTGCCGCCGGCGCTGCGCGCAACACGCTGCACGGGCGCGGCGACCGCGGCGAGCGCAATATCACCGGCGGTGAGCCCGGCCGACTCGAGCGCCGCGTTCCACGCGTCGACGGCCAGCGGAACCGAAGCGACCTCGCTGAACCGCTCGTCCCACACCTTCGTGCGCAACTCGCCGGGCGTGCGCCAGCGCTCGACGTATTCGTCGGTGACGCTCGCGCTCCCGAGGAACTCGGCAACGACCGCCGTGTCGTGGTCGCTGCCGACCAGGAACGCCGCGGCTGCGTCACCTTGCATCGCCTCCTCGGTGCTGCCCGCGAGGCCGGTCCGCACGTCGGCGCTGACCACCAGCGCGGGTTTCGACCCGCCGAGCGTGAGGAGTAGGGCGCCGACCGCCGAGCGCGGCGACAGCCCGACGTCGAACGCGGCGGTGGTGGACGGCAACCGCAGCGCGGCCTGCACGCCCGTCGCGTTGGTCTTGTCGGCATAGGCGGGCGTGGTGGAACCGAACAGGATCTGCGCGGGTATGACGTCGGTTGCGCGCCGCGCAAGTCGAGCCGCTTCCACGGCCATCGTGGTGGAGTCTTCGTCGTAGCTCGCGACGGTGCGGGTGCCCTTCCCGCCGCCTTGCCCGACGAATGGCGCGATCTCTCCGCGGTCGAGGCGTCGATACGGCAGGTACGCAGCCCACGAAATGATCCCGCGCATGCGGTCAGGCTATCCGTCTCAGGGCGGGATGCTTCGTGCCGTCCCTCGCCGGAGGTCGCGGAGCAAGCTGATCTCCGCGCCGTGGTGGATGTGCTCGAACTGGATCGTCCACACCAGGAACTCGATCGGCAGCTGCCCGCCCCAGTGCGCGGGCCGGAGCTCGTCCAACTCGTCGTCGCGCACGGACGCGACCGCGGCTGCGAACGCGTGCTGCGAACGGTCGAGCCAGTCGAGCGCGACGGCCGCGCTGCCGGGCACCTCGAAGCCCGGAAGACCGAGCGACGCGTCCTCGAACGTGTACGACCGGTAGACATCCGTCCAGGCCGACAGATGCGCGAGCCTCCACGCGATCGTCGTCACGAGCGGCGGGTCCGGTGGCGGCCATACGTCTTCGCAGACCCATTCCCCCGCTCCCCACCCGGGCCCGGCTTCGTTGCGCCGCCGGACCGACCAGCAGGGCGTGACCGGTTCCCAGAAGTACTCGTCGTCGTCGAGAGCCTCCACATCGACGCGGGCGGCATCGAAGGCGCGCTGGAGCTGCGTCAGCAGCAGCTCGGCCGATCCCATCAGCGCGGCAGCTCGCCGCGCATCGCGGCGTCGAAGTCGTCTTCGCCGAACACGGTGCGCGCCAGATCGGTGAGATCGGGGAACCGGCGCAGCGTGTGACCGCCGTCGACCGTGAGGCACTGCCCGGTGACCCAGCTCGACTCCGGTCCCGCGAAGTAGCGGACCGCGTGCGCGATGTCGTCGACCTGCCCGACGCGCTTGATCGGCTGCTGCTCGAGGAAGCGCTGGAGGATCGCGTCGTTGCCGACGAGCCCCCTGGTGGTGTCGGTGGCGGTGAGTCCGGGGCGCACCGCGTTCACCCGCACCCCGGCGCCGCCCAGCTCGTCGGCGGCGATGCGCACGAGCATGTCGACCGCCGTCTTGCCCGCGGCATAGCCGGCGTCGAACGGCATCGGGAAGACGGCGACCGTCGAGGAGATCGCGACGATCGATCCGCCACCCGACCGCACCATCGCCGAGCCCGCGTACTTGATCGTGAGGAACTGCGGACGGACGTTGGCGCGGATCGCGGCGTCGAAGTCGTCGTCGCCGTAGCCGAGCACCGGGCTGTACGGACCGCCGCCCGGGACCGTCACCGCGATGTCGAGGCCGCCGTCACCCGCGGCCACGTCGACCGCGCGCCGTACGTCGCCGCCGATGAGCACGTCGCAGACCGACACGCCGATCTCCGCGCTCGGCAACTCGTCGCGCAATTCCACGGCCGCGCCTTCGAGCTTGCTGAGCGTGCGGCCCGCGAGCGTCACGCGCGCGCCGTCGGCCGCGAGCAGACGCGCGCTGCCGAGACCGATCCCGCTCCCCCCACCGATGACCAACGCCCGCATGCCGTCGAGCGGCCGCGCACCGTCTTCCTCCGTCATCACCACCCCATTCGTCTCCGGAGATGCTGTCACACCGCCGGGTAGTGTCCACCCCGTGAAGTTGGGTGACGTTGTCAACGCGCAGGCCGCGGCCAACGGCAAGCCGCTCGACGGCGTGCGCGTGCTCGCACTCGAGCAGATGCAAGCGCTCCCCTACGCCACGCAGTTGCTCACGCGCCTCGGGGCCGAGGTGATCAAGATCGAGCCGCCCACGGGTGAGTCGGGCCGAGGCTCGCTGCCGGGGATGCAGGATCCGTACGGCCGTCTCGTCGGCGCCACCTTCCTCCGCAACAACCTCAGCAAGCGCAGCGTCGCGATCGACCTCAAGAATCCAGCCGGTCGCGACCTCGTGCTCCGGATGGCGCCGCGCTTCGACGTGGTCGCCGAGAACTTCAAGCCCGGCACCGCGCACCGCCTCGGGCTCGGCTACGCCGACGTCGCCGCCGCGCACCCCACGGTCATCTACGTGTCGGTCTCGGGGGCGGGCAACCTCGTGGAGTCGCCGTACGCGGAGTGGCCGGCCTATGCGTCGATGGCCGAAGCCGTGTCGGGGATCTACGAGTACACGCGCCCGGCCGGTCAACGTCCGCGCGCGAACCCGGTCGGCGCACTCGGTGACATCAGCTCTGCGCTCTTCGCCGTGATCGGCACGCTCGCGGCGTTGCGCCACCGCGACACGCGCGGCATCGGGCAGCACGTCGACATCTCGATGTTCGACGCGACCGCGGCCATGACCGACATCGTCACCAACCTCGGTTCGCTCGGCATGGAGCATCTCCACGACTCGAAGGCGCTCGTGCTCGACACCTTCCAGGCCACCGACGGCTTCTTCGTGCTGCAACTCGTCCGCGAGCACCAACTCGAGCGGCTGGCTCACCTTGTCGGTCACCCGGAATGGCTCAGCGATCCACGCCTTGCCACGCGTGAGCAGTGGGGTGAGCACGTCGAAGACATCTTCCGGCCTGCGATCGAGACATGGGCGGCAGGGCTCACGAAGCTGGAAGCCACCCACGCGTTCAGCGATGCGGGCATCGCCGCAAGCCCGTGCCAATCGTCCGCCGAGGTGCGGGTCGACCCTCACCTCACCGCTCGCAACATGCTCGTCGAGATGGAACGCACCGACGGCGTCGCGCAACCGGTGCTGATCCCCGGCAACCCGGTGAAGCTCTCGGCGGTCGCGGAGGGGCCCGAGACGCGCGTCCCCTGGGTCGGTGAGCACACCTTCGAGGTGCTCCACGAGGAGCTCGGCCTCGACGACGACGAGCTCGCCCGGCTGGCGAAGGACGGCGCGATCACCGGCCTTCCCGCCGAGTAGACGACGCAGCCGGCGCGCTCCGTGACCTGGCAGCCTCCGCCCCGCCCCGACTGGGTGCGCGCGGTCAACTCCGGCGACGTTCCCCCGATCGCCGACGTCGCCAAACTGCCACTCGACCGTGACGGACTGCTCGACGAAGCGCGCGCGGAGCTCGCGATCGACGGCCGGGGTGTCGAGGGTTTCGCCGATTCCGGACTCGGCGACGACGGCTTCCTCGAACCGCTCTCCGTGCTCCTGCCTGCGCTCGAGGAGGAAGCCCAGCTCACCGTGCTCGGCCGGTGGATCACGCGCCGGTTCCTGCTGCGGCTCCTCGAGGTCCGCGCGCAGACCGTCGCGTACGTGCGTGACGACCCCGGCGTCCGCGACGAGGTGATCGACGAGCCGGTGATCGTGACCGGCGCGCCCCGTACCGGCACGACGATCCTCCACGCGTTGCTCGCGCAGGATCCGACGAGTCGAGTGCCGGAGGGTTGGGAGCTGCTGCGCCCGGTGCCGCCGCCCGATCCCGCGACGTTTCCCGACGAGGCGCGCGTCGCGCTCGCCGATCGCGAGCTCCGAATGCCCGCGCTCGCGACGGGAACGCTCGACGCGATCCACGAGTACGGCGGGCGGATGCACAAGGAGTGTGTCTCATCCATGTCGTTCGAGTTCCGGTCCGAGGAGTTCACCGCGCGGTACCACGTACCGAGCTACGCGCGGTGGCTCGGGTCGTGCGACATGGCCCCCGCCTACGAGTGGCACCGCCTCGTGCTCCAGATCCTCCAGCGCCGGTTCACCGGCACCCGTTGGGTCCTGAAGTCGCCGGTGCACCTGCACTCGTTGGCCACACTCTTCGCGGTGTACCCCGACGCCCGCCTCGCCGTGACCCATCGCGACCCGCTCGCGGTGCTCGGTTCCGTCACGAGCCTCGTCGCGACGATGCGGTGGGCACACAGCGACGAGGTCGATTTCGCCGATATCGGTCGCTACCACGCCGATCTCTACAGCGGAGCGCTCGATCGACTGGTGGACCTCACCGAGTCGGGCGCGCTCGACGGCGCGCACGTGCACCACACGCACTACGCCGAGTTCATGGCCGACCCGCTCGTCACCGTCACCGCCGTGGCCGACGGGCTCGGCACGCCGGTCACCAACGAAACGGAGCAGGCGATGCGCGCGTATCTCGACGCGCATCCCCAAGGCGCGCACGGTGAGCACCAGTACTCGTTCGACGATCTCCATGTCGACCCCGACGACATGCGCGCGCGTTTCTCGCGCTACCAGTCTTCCTTCGACGTCCTCCGCGAGGTATGAACCCGATGACCGACCCAACCGAGCTTGGCAACTGGCGCGAGCTTCTGACCGGGTTCGACGCGCTCGGTGCACGGATCGTGAGCGACGAGTTCCCCGGCCCGGGGATCGACGCGGACGAGGGCTTCCGCCACCTGGCACAGCAGTTGCTGTGCTGGCTCGGCTGGTCGATCGGTCACGGCGACCCCACGGCGCCCGCGTTCCAGCGCCAGAACGACCTCGTCACGATGTGGGGCGGCCCCAACGCCGACAACGTGTACCGCCACGCCCGCGTCGACCCCGGGTGCACCTACCGCATCCGCGGCCGGATGCACACGTGCGAGGAGTTCGCCCTCGCCGTCCGCGAGGGGTTCCGTCACACCGATCGCCCCGCGACCCTTGCGGAGCTCACCGCGACCGACATCGGCATCGTCGCCGGCACCGACTTCGAGATCCTCCTCGGTGGCGAGGGCAACGAGCCCAACCGCGTCCCGTTACCCGACGGGGCGATCATGTGCTCGATCCGCGAGTACTACTTCGACTGGGAACCGCGCGAGCCGGCCACGTTCACGATCGAGTACCTCGGCGGCGCTCCCGTGCGCCCGGCCAACACGTTCGCGGATGCGACGGCCGAAGCGCTCGACCTCACCGAACGCTCGATCGTCTTCTGGAACCAATACATGCTCGACGCCCGCGCCAAGCAGCGCGACAACACGTTCGGCGACAAGATCGACGTGCCCCGCGGTCTCCAGATCTCGCAGTTCGGCTTCTGCTTCTACGACCTCGCGCCCGAGGAGGCGCTCTACGTGCACTCCGACGTGCCGGATGCGCGCTACTGGAGCCTGCAGCTCTACGGGATGTCGTGGTTCGAGCCGTACGACATCGGCCGGATCACGAGCCTCAACCACCGCCAGGCGTTCGTGGGCCCCGACGGCCGGCTCCACGTGGTACTCGCGCACCGCGATCCCGAAGTCCCGAACTGGCTCGACTCCGAGGGCCGGCGCGAGGGACTCCTGAACTTCCGATACTTCTGGGGTTCGCACCTGCCCACGCTCGAGGCGCAGGTCGTGAGCCTCGACGACGTGCGGAGCGTCCTCCCCGGCAACACGCCATCGATCGACGCCGTCGCCCGCGCCCGAGAAATTCGGGCCCGTCGCGATCACCTCGCCTGGCGCTTCCGCACCTGACGATCGGTCGCTCACTGCGAGCCGGGGTACCGGCTCGCGGACGTTCGCTCTGAGTGCTTCGCCGGGTGGGTCGGTAGGCTGGCCACCCGATGGACTTCGAATTCTCTCCCGAGCAACTCGCCTTCCGTGACGAGGTCGAAGCGTTTCTCGATTCCAACGACGACCCCGTGCTCTTCGACGTCACGCGCGAGAACATGGCGCAGATCGCCGACACCCCCGACCGCCGCGCGTTCATGCGCAAGATGGCGGAGCAGGGTTGGCTCGGGATCACGTGGCCTTCCGAGTGGGGCGGCCAGGAGGGTGACGGCGTGTACGAGTACCTCCTCAACGAGGCACTCGCCGCGCGCGGCGGACCCCAGATCGGCAAGGGCGTCGGCATCATCGGCAAGACGATCCTGCGCCACGGCACCGAGAAGATGAAGCAGGAGTTCCTGCCACAGATCCTGCGTCACGACATCGACTTCGCGGTCGGCTACAGCGAGCCCGACGCCGGCTCCGACGCCGCGTCGATGAAGCTGAAGGCCACTCGAGACGGCGACGGCTGGCGCCTGAACGGCCAGAAGACCTGGACCACCTCCGCCCACTTCGCCGACTGGTACTGGGTGGGGGCCCGTACCGACCCGGCCTCGAAGCACAACGGGATCACGCTCTTCCTCGTGCCGCTCGACCATCCCGGCATCACGATCAACCCCATCTGGACGATGGGCGACGAGCGCACCAACGACGTGTTCTTCGATGACGTGTTCGTGCCCGACGATTACGTGGTGGGCGATCTCAACCACGGGTTCCAGTACATCTCCGAGGCGCTCGACCTCGAGCGCTTCACGATGTTCACCTACTCGCCGATCGAGCAGCGCTTGAACCTCCTGTGCGACTACGTCGCGACCGAGACCGTCGACGACGAACCACTGCGCGACGACCCGGTGATACGCAAGCAGATCGCCCGACTCGCGACCGACGCCGAGGTCGCGCGTCTCCTCGGCTTGCGGTTCGTCGCGAAGTCGATGAAGGGTGGCGCGCCGCCCACATCGGAGGCATCGGAGTACAAGCTGTTCGCGACCGAACTGTCGAAGCGGTTGGCCAACGCGTCGATGGACATCGGCGCGCCCGGCTCGCAGTTGCGCGTGCACACCGACGACGCGCCGATGAAGGGGCGGGCCGAGTCCACCTACCGATACACCGTGATCGACACCGTCGGCGGCGGCGGCTCCGAGATCCAGAAGAACATCATCTCCCGTCGCAAGCTCGGCCTTCCCAAGAACTTCTGATGCCAAGTGGCGCGATGCTCGACGGCATCACGGTGCTCGACCTCGCGAGCGTCGGCCCGGCCGCGCGCGCGTCGCGCTGGCTCTCCGACTACGGCGCGCGCGTCGTCAAGGTCGGCCCGGTGCCCGGCCGCCAGGGCGTGCAGATCGTCCCGCCCTATTACTCGTACAGCGCACACCGCGGCATGCAGCGCGCGCTCTTCGACCTCAAGGCTCCGGAGGGACGGGAAGCATTCCTCCGCCTCGCCGACAACGCCGACGTGATCATCGAAAGCTTCCGTCCCGGCGTGGTCGACAAGCTCGGAATCGGTTACGAGGCCGTCTCGGAGCGCAACCCGAGCGCGGTCTACTGCTCGACCACCGGCTTCGGCCAGGACGGCCCGCACGCGCAGTGGGCGGGCCACGACCTCAACTACCTCGGGGTCGGCGGCTACCTCGAGTGCACCGGTCGGGCCGAGAACGGTGGTCCACCGATCCCCGGTGCCACGGTCGCCGACAGCGCGGGTGGCGGCATGCACGCGGTGATGGCGATCCTCGCCGCGCTCGTACGTCGCGCGACCACAGGAGTCGGCGCGTACCTCGACGTGTCGGTGGCCGACGGTGTGCTCGCGCTCATGGCGCTCCAGGTCGACGAGTTCCTCGCCACCGGCGACGTGCCCGGGCCGGGCCACGGTCTCCTCACCGGTCGGTATGCCTGCTACGACAGCTACCCGACCCGCGACGGAAGATGGGTCACGGTTGCCGCCATCGAGCCGCGCTTCTGGGCCAACCTCTGCACCGCGCTCGGTCTCGAACAGTGGGCCGCGCACCAAACCGACGACGCCGTGCAAGAGCAGATCCGCGCCGACATGCGCGCCGCGTTCCTCGCGCGCGACCGCGACGACTGGGTCGCCGAGTTGTCTCCCGCCGACACGTGCGTCACCGCGGTGCTCTCGGTGCCCGAGGTCGTGAACGACGCGCAGTTCGCGGCGCGAGGTGCGTTCGTCGAAGCGAAGCATCCCGACCACGGCACGTTCCGCCAAGTGGGGCCGATGTTCGCGGGCACCACCGCCGCACCGGCCGGTCCCTACGAAGTGCGCGACGCCACCGCTACCGACACCGACGAGCTGCTGCGGGCGGCAGGCCTCACTGCCGAAGAGTGCGCCGAGCTGCGCGACGCGGGTGCGATCGCATGACCGACACCGACACCGCACAACTTCCCGACGGCGTCGTCCCCGAAGAAGTGGTGAAGGTGATCGGCGTGCTCCAGTACGAGGAGGAAGCCGACTTCCCCGTCGAGCGCGGCTACTTCTGGAACTACTGCTCGTCGGCCGAGAACGGCAACCCGCTGTTCTGGGACGACGAGGTCGCAGCGGAGCTCACCGACGGCCCGGTCGCACCGCCGTCGATGCTGTCGACCTGGTTCCGTCCCCACCACTGGGCGCCCGGACGCGCGGAGCCGAAGGTGCCCCTCCAGGTGCACTTCGACATGAAGGAGGCCTTCGACCTCCCCGAAGCGATCATGAGCGACTACGTGATGACGTTCTACGAGCCGATCCGCCCCGGCGACCGGATCACGAGCGGCCAGATCCTCCGCTCCGTCAGCGACGTCAAGACCGCCCGCGTCGGCACCGGAAGGTTCTGGGTGATCGACGTGGAGTACCGCAATCAGCGCGCCGAGCTCGTCGGCGTGGAAACCTGGACCGGGTTCGGCTACCGCAAGGGCGATCAGCGACCCGAGGCGAGCGGATGACCACGGCAACCACTCCCCTCCTCTTCGCCGATGTGCACGTCGGCGACCAGCTCCCGCCACTCACCTACGACGTCACCGCAACCACCGTCGTGCTCGGCGCGTTCGGCGGCCGCGACTGGCGTCCGATGCACCACGACCACAAGTTCGCGGTCGAGCGCAACGGGGTGCGCGACATCTTCCTCAACACCACGGGCCAGGCCGCGTTCTTCGAGCGCTACGTCACCGACTGGACCGGCCCGGCCGGGCGGCTCGGTCGGCTCGGGTTCACCATGCGCAGCCCGGTGTTCCCCGAAGAGACGATGGTGATCACGGGCACGGTCACGAACGTCGAGACCGACGACACCGGCTGCGGCTGGGTCGAGCTCGACTTCGCGCTGTACGTAGGCGACGAGGCGCGCGCCACCGGCCACGCACGCGTCGCCGTGCCCATCACTTCCGACGACAACCCGTGGGCCCGGCGCGGTGAGCGCTGGAAGCCCTGACGAGAGGGAGAGAGGCAGCCCATGGATCTCGACTTCACCGCCGAGCAGGAGATGCTGCGGGAGGCCGTCGCCGGCGTGTGCGGGCGCTACTCGGACCTCGACGTCGTCCGTCAGATGGAGAACGACCCGATCGGATATCCGGACAAGTTCTGGGAGCAACTCGCCGAGCTCGGTCTGCTCGGCATGACGATCCCGGAGGAGTTCGGCGGCAGCGGGATGACGATGCTCGACGCGATGGTGGTGTACACGGAGCTCGGGCGCGCGCTCGCGCCGTCGCCACACTTCGTCAGCTCGGTGATGAGCGGTGGTGTGGTCCTGCGGGCCGGGTCCGATGCGCAGCGCGACGAGTGGCTCCCCGCGATCTCGGCCGGCGAGGTGATCGTCACGACCGCGTGGTTGGAACCCAGGCGCGGCTTCGGTCCGGAAGGGGTGCAACTCCGCGCCGTGCCCGACGCCAATGGGACGGGCCGGGGCTGGCGGCTCACCGGCGCGAAGCGGCACGTGCAGTTCGCGACCGCCGCCGACCGCATGCTCGTGCTCGCACGCACCGACGACGGGCCCACCTTCTTCCTCGTCGACCCCAAGTCCGACGGCGTCACCTTGTCCCAGCAGCTCACGATCTCGTCGGACACGCAGTACGCGATCGTCTTCGACAATGTCGTGGTCGACGGTGACGCGATCGTCGGCGAGTCGGGTGGCGCGTGGCCGGTGTGGGACGACACGATGCACGACGGCATCATCCTCCTCGCCGCGCAAGCAGTGGGTGGCGCGCAGTACTCGCACGCCATCGCCACGCAGTACGCGAAGGATCGTCACCAGTTCGACAAGCCACTCGGAGCGTTCCAGTCGCTCGCGCACTACCTGTCGGATGCGGTCACCGCGGTCGACGGTGCCGAGACGCTCGTGTGGGAAGCCGCGTGGGCGCGCACGACCGGGCGACCGATCGACAAGCTCGCCCCGATGGCGAAGCTGTTCGCGTGCCAGACGTTCCGCGACGTCACCGCAACCGCGCAGCAGATCTTCGGCGGCGTGGGCTTCACCCTCGAGTACGACATCCAGCTCTACTTCCGTCGCGCCAAGCAGCTCCAGATCTCGTGGTGGGACGACCGTTACCTCGAACAGCTCGTAGCCCACGAGGTGCTCGACACCCGCGTGAGCTGAATGCCAGCAATCGGCGCTACCTGACGAGACGCCGATCGCGAAGCGGCGGTGCACGCCGATAAGTGCTGTCGCGCCCAGCAGTCGTCAACCTGTCGTTCTGTCGTCACGTTCTGGCACGTTGCTCGCCGTGCCGCGTTGAGGATCATGGGACACGGTGGGCGGAGCGTCGAAACCGCTGGGGCCCGGCCCGCGCCTGGGCGTCGTCGCCGGGACGTCAGCGAGTCTGCTTCTGACGACGTAGCGCTGACCCAAGAACCGGCCGACGCGCCGCTGCCTCACGAACGAAGCGTCGCGCCGCCCTCACCACAACCCGTGGGCGCACCGTGACGTACCAGGAGCCTGTCCTCGACGGCGAGTGACTCACGGCGGCTTGGAACGGCACACGACCGAGGGGTTGGAGTAAGAACCCATCACTCGGGTTGTCGCGGGATCAGGACACGTTGACAACGGCCATCATGCCGTTGTCCTCGTGGGCGAGGATGTGGCAGTGGAACACGTACTGGCCGGTGTAGTCGCGGAACCGCATCCGCATCACGACGCTCCCACCGACGGGGAGCACGACCGTGTCCTGCCACGACTTGGCGTCGTAGGGCTCGCCGTTGACACTGACCACCTGGATGTCGTTCACATGGATGTGGAACGGATGCTGCTCCTGGCTCGAGTTGGTGACGGTCCACTGCTCGGTAGTGCCGAGGGTCACGGGTGCGTCCACCCGGTTGGCGTCGAACTGCTGGCCGTTGATGAAGAACTGGTTGCCGTTGGCGCTCTCCGAGAAGTCGAACGTGCGCTCGTGCGCGATGGGGTCGTTGCGGAGGTCGTCGAGCACCGCGAGTGACGTCGGCATCGCCTTCGGTTTCACCGCGTTGCCCTTCACCGCGACGGTGGCCAGCTTCGTCTGTGGGTACGTGTCGCCGGCAGGGCCGGTCGAGTACTCGAGCGTCTCGAGCTCGAGCGTTCTGGGCTCGGAAGGGGCTTGGACGAGCACGTCATAGCGCTTGCCCGGTGGCAGCAGGAGCTCGTCCGCGGCGGTGACCTCGCGGACCGGGTTGGCGTCCTCGGCGATGACGTGGAACTGCATGCCGTCGACATGCAGCTGGTACCAGATGTCGGCACCGATGTTGGCGAGGCGCCAGAGCTGGGTCGCGCCCGGCCGCATCGTGAGGCGCGGGTCGACGAGGCCGTTGACGGTCCGGATCGTCGGCGCATCGCTGTCGATGTCCTTCGCCGGAATCGTGCCGCCGGGGTCGACCTGGAAGTCCTTGAGCGCGAAGACGTGGTCCTCGATGTCTTGGAGATTGGCGGGAAGCAAGTCGCGGAGGCCATCGACGATCAGCACGCCCGACATGCCACCGAACACCTGGCCCTCCGCGAGCGGGTGAGCGTGGGAGTGGTACCAGTAGGTGCCGGGGGGGACGTCGTCCGACAGCTGGTACACGTTCTCGAACGTCGCCCTGCCGCTCACCATCACGAAGACGTTGTCGGAGTTGCCGGCGGGCGAGACGAACAGGCCGTGCGTGTGCAGGTTCGTCATGTCGCGCAAGTGGTTGCGCGTCGTGAGATCGAGCGCGTCGCCGGGCTGCACGACGAGTGTCGGGCCGACGAACCCGCGGTTGTAGGTGCGGCCGCGGACGGTCGTGCCCGAGATGCCGACCGGTCCCTGGCGGGCATGGAGCGTCTCGCGCAGCACGCCGTCACGCGAGTGCACCGCCGGTGGGTCGCGGAAGGGCAGCTTGCGGTCGACGCGCTGCGCCAGGCGGGCCGTGGCTTCCTTGCGCGCCCGCGCGCCATCAGTCCCTGCCGTGGCGGAGCTCGCGCCGGCGACGAGCGCGAGCAACCCAAGAGACACCGCGGCACAGCGTGCCGCGGATGATGTCCGCGCACCACGCCGATACCTTCGCGGAGGGGTCGAAGTCACCCTCGAGGAGCTCCGGCGCGGTCCTCGCTGATGTCACGCATCCTCTGAACGGTACCGAGAAGCTGTGACAACAACGCGGCACTTGGACGCCCCGCGAACACGTCCGTGTGGCACGTTCGTGCCACGAAGCCGGAGCACTGACGAACCGCGCGGGCGGGCAGGGCCGCGACCTGCGGTTTTGTGTGGACCGTATGACACCCGCTCGTCAGAGGTCGATCGTAGGGTACAGCGGGAATTTCGCCAGAAGGTCGGAGCAGCGCCTGCGGCTCGCGTCGGCGACGCTGTTGGCCAGCTCGTAGCGAGCCTGCGAGGTACCCGACTTCGTCGGCGCCGGGGTGGTGGCCTGCAGCACGTCGACGATGATGCCGGCCACCTCGTCGAGCTCGTCGGGGCCGAGCCCGAGCGTGGTGAGCGCAGGTGTGCCGAGCCGGACTCCTGACGTGTACCACGCGCCGTTCGGATCGGCCGGGATCGAGTTGCGGTTCGTGACCACTCCCGACTCCACCAACGCCGACTCGGCCTGCCTGCCGGTGAGGCCGAAGCCGGTGTGCACGTCGAGCAGCACGAGGTGGTTCTCCGTGCCGCCGCTCACGAGGCGCGCACCGCGGCGCATGAGGCCATCGGCGAGCGCGGCGGCGTTGTCGACGATGCGGCGCGCGTAGTCGGCGAAGCCCGGCTGTCGCGCCTCCGCGAGCGCGACCGCCTTCGCCGCCATCACGTGTGGCATCGGGCCACCGAGCACCATCGGGCAGCCCCGGTCGACGAACTCCGAGTACTCGCTCGTGCAGAGCACGAAACCACCGCGCGGGCCGCGCAGCGACTTGTGCGTGGTGGACGTGACGACGTGCGCGTGCGGCACCGGATCGAGGTCGCCGCTGAGCACGCCACCCGCGACGAGGCCGGCGAAATGCGCCATGTCGACCATGAACGTCGCGTCGACCTCGTCGGCGATCTCGCGCAGGATCCGGAAGTTCGGGTTGCGCGGATACGCGGAGTAGCCGGCCACGAGCACGAGCGGCCGGAACTCCTGCGCGAGCTTGCGTACCGCGCTGTAGTCGATCTGCTCGGTGACCGGATCTACGCCGTAGCTCCGCTGGTCGAACAGCTTCCCCGAGATGTTGGGACGGAAGCCGTGCGTGAGGTGCCCGCCCGCGTCGAGCGACATCCCGATCATCCGCTGGTTGTTGAGCTCACGGCGGAGCTGCTCCCACGCGTCGAGATCGAGGTCGTTCACGTGCTTGACACCCAACGATTCGAGCCGAGGAAGCTCGACGCGCTTGGCGAGGATCGACCAGAACGCGACGAGGTTGGCGTCGATCCCCGAGTGCGGCTGCACATACGCGTGCTCGGCGCCGAAGAGCGCACGCGCATGTTCGGCTGCGAGCAACTCGACCTGGTCGACGACCTCGCACCCCGCGTAGAAGCGGTGTCCCGGCGTGCCCTCGGCGTACTTGTCGGAGAACCAGGTGCCCATCGCGAGGAGGACGGCCGGCGACGCGTAGTTCTCCGACGCGATGAGCTTGAGCTGGCGTCGCTGGTTCGCGAGCTCATCGACGATCGCGGTGGCGATGCGCGGCTCGACCGCGCCGATGACTTCCAGCGCGGCGGTGTATGCAGTGGCTTCGGGCGACAGGGCCATCAACGTGCTCCTCGATTGATGGGTTGCCCAGGCGCACGGCGAATCGTTCGGGCCGCTCCCCGGTGGTGATCCACCTCGAACGCCAGTTACGACCCGAGGGCAGCATATTCGCTACCGCTTCAGAGACCGCCCGCGAACTCCTGGCCGCCGGCCGCGGTGACACCGCCGTCGACGACGACCGCCGACCCGTGGATGTACTGGGCCTCGTCGGACAGCAGGAAGCGCACCAGCCGAGCGACGTCCTGGGGCGCGCCGAGGCGCTGCATGGGGATCTTCGACAGGTAGGACTCGCGCGCGCCGGGCATCGCGAGCGCCGGGGTGAACATCGGCGTCTCGATATAGCCGGGGCACACCGCGTTCACGCGGATCCGCTCGGCTCCGAGGGCGTGCGCGAGCGCACGGGTCAAGCCGATCACGCCGTGCTTCGAGGCCGTATACGCCGGGATCGCACCGTGCCCGATCAAACCTTCGATCGATGCGATGCCCACGACCGCCGATCCCGGTTGCGCGTCACGCAGCGCGGGAAGGAATGCACGCACCAGCGTGGCCTCGGCGCGCAAGTTGATCTGGAGGACGGTGTCGAAGCCGAGCGCGTCGAGCGGGTGTTCGGCCGGCGCCATCGGGATCCCCGCTGCGTGCACCAGACCGCCGACTGCGCCGAGCGCGCCGAGGGTGGGCTCGACCCCTGCATTGATCGCGTCGGTGTCGCGCACGTCCAGTTCATAGGAACACGCCTTCGTCCCGAACTCGGACGCGCACTCGTCGGCGACGGCTTTGGCACCGGCCCCATTGAGATCCCATACCGCGACGGCGCGTCCGACCTCGGCGAGCGCGCGGCACGTGGCCCGTCCAATTCCCGATGCACCACCGGTGACGACCACCGGGGTACCCGGCCGACCCAACCGATCACCGTCGCTCATGCCATCTCCCGTCCTCCGCTGACGGGTGACGCTACGTCAATTGACTGCGACGGGCACGAGGGCGAGCGCGTGCTGCTGGCGGCGCTGGTTCATACGGATGAACCACACCACCGTCACGCTGATGGCGAGCGCGGTGAGCGTCCACGACATCGCGGCACGGGTGATCACGTAGGTGCTCACCGACTGGCTCACGAGCAGCCACAGCGTGACCCCCGCGTTCAACAGCTGCGTCGCCCCCCACAAGAAGGAGATACCGAGGAAGAACCGACGGAGGTGCGGATCGCGCATGCTGTCGACGGGCAGCGGGCAGAAGTCTCGGGCGATGCGGAGGACCACCGGCTGGCCCGCGAACGCCGAAGCGAGGATCACGATGCCGATCACGCCGGCGCCGACCGTGGGCTGGATGAAGTAGAGGAAGCTGCTGCCGGTCGCCAGTGCCAGCAAGGTCCGGAGGAACAGGACACCGAGGCCGACGAACACGAGGGTCGGGACGCGACGGCCGAGCAGCCGCCGGACGACGATGACGGCGACAGACCAACCGAACCCACCCACAATCGCCGCGCCCAGGCCGATTGTGTTCATGAGCACGAGGAACAGCGCGGTGGGACAGAACACCCCTTCCACCAGACGGGGCACCGCGCCCAAAGCGAGCTCACGCACCGGCGGAAGATGGAGCGTCTCGCCGGAGCTCATCGGCTGCTTTCGGTACACATCGGACGGGGGGTTCCCAAGCTAGTCGGGCGCGGAACTCCCGAGGTATCGGCGCGGCGGAAGGAATTGTTGAGCGACCGCGTCGGAACGTGACTTCAGACCATCCCGACCTCAGAGCACCCAGCGGGAGAGCGACTCGATCACGCACGCGGGCTTCTCCGAGCCCTCGACCTCCATCGTGATCTGCATTCGGGTCTGGAGGCCGCCGGAGACCTCGGTGACCTCGAGCAGCTCGACCCCGGCGCGGACACGCGCGCCCACCGGCACCGGCGCCGGGAAGCGCACTCGGTCGACTCCGTAGTTGATGCCCATCTGGAAGCCGTCCACGGTGACGACGGTGGGCACGAGCATGTTCGACAGCGCCATCGTGAGATAGCCGTGCGCGATGGGCCCGCCGTAGGGCGATTCCTTCGTCGCGCGTTCGACGTCGACGTGGATCCACTGGAAGTCGCCGGTGGCCTCGGCGAACAGGTTCACTCGATCCTGTGTGACCTCGAGCCACTCGCTGTACCCGAAATGGCGTCCGACTGCCACGCTCACCTCGTCGACGCCGTTCAGCACGACGGTCGTCACGTCGCCCCCAGGTCCTTCAACACTTCGTCGGCCTGTGCGACGATTCGGTCGATCAGCTCTTTGCAGGTGGGCAGGTCGTCGATCACGCCCACCACCTGTCCGCTCGCCATCACACCGGATTCGACCTTGCCGTCGACGAGCGCGGCCTTCAGCAGCATCGGCGTGTTCGCGGCCATGAGCGTCTGGGTCCACGTGAGGCCCATCGACTTCCGCATCGCCAGCCCCTCGTGGATCATGTCGCGCAGCGGGATGCCCGTCATGCGGCGAAACGCCCACGCGTTGCGAAGCGCGCGCGGGAATGCCCAGACGCGCCCACGCGTCGACTCGAGGTCGTCGACGAGGTCGGTGTGCAACACGCGGTGCGGTACGCCGTCGACCTGCGTGGTGACCACGGTCTCGGTGACGGCCTTGCCGAGGTAGAACTGCTTCACCGAGTCGGGCACCGCGGAGTCGGCCGTGAGCAGGAACCGCGTGCCCATCGCGATGCCGTCGGCGCCGTAGGCGAGCGCGGCGACCAGCCCGCGGCCGTCGAAGAAGCCGCCGGCCGCGATCACGGGGATCGCACCCTGCACCGCGTCCACCACCTGCGGGAGCAGGAGGCTCGTGGGCACGGACCCGGTGTGGCCGCCGCCCTCGCCTCCCTGCACGAGCACCGCGTCGACACCCCACCCGAGCACCTTCTCGGCGTGACGCTTGGCGCCGATCGACGGCACCACGAGCACGCCGCCGTCGTGCAGGGCGGCGATCAGGTCCTCACGCGGCGCCTGGGCGAAGCTCGCCACCTTCACGCCCTCGTTGATCAGCAGCTTGACGCGGTCGTTGACATCGGCGGCGTCGGCGCGCAGGTTCACGCCGAAGGGGCGGGGGGTGCGCGTCTTGACGTCGGCGATCGCGTTCTGGAGCTGACGGAAGTCCATGGTTGCGCTGGCGAGAATGCCGAGCGCACCGGCCTCGGCGGTGGCCGACACGAGACGCGGACCGGCAACCCAGCCCATGCCGGTCTGGACGATCGGCACGTCGATGCCGAAGAGATCGCACAGGCGCGTGTGCAGGCGCGCGTGCATCAGTTCGGGAGCTCGTGGAGGCGGAGCCCGGTGGGGTCGACCTGCTCGATCACCACGAGCTCCTCGTCGGTGGGCACACGGCTCTCGGGTACTTCGCCGTCGATGGCGAGCTCGAACCCGGTCGCTTCGACCACTTCGTCGACCGTCACGCCGGGATGCAGGCTCGCGAGGCGCATGCGGTGGTCGGGCGTCGCAAAGTCGAGGACCGCGAGGTTGGTGACGACGCGCCGGATCTCGTGGTGGGCGCGCACCCAGTCACCGAGCTTGGCGGCGCGGTCGTACCCCACTCCTGACACAACGTCGACCTTGGGCACGAACACGCGTGTCGTGTGGTTCGGGATCCAGTAGCTCGTGGTGTGGTTCACGGTGTTGCCGGGAGCGCCGCGCATACCGAGGAGCTGACTCTTCGGATGCCCCCATTCGCCGATGAACGCGAAGTTCTGGTTCCCGTACCGGTCCATCTGCGAGGCGCCCATCACCACGTGGCGGCGCCCGGACCACACCACGTCGAACATCGTGCGGTACGGGTTCCACGCTTCGACGACCTTCTCCGCGTCGTCGACCCCGATGGGCATCGGGTTGGCGACGAGCAGCGCGAAGCCATCGGTCATCACGAGGTCGGGCTCGAACACGACCCGGGCGACGCGACCACCGATCATCGGGATGTTGCCGATCGGGTTCGCCATGATCTCGCCGTCGCCGCGGAACGTGTCGGCGATCGCCACCACACAGATGTCGGCGCGGGGGATGCCTGCGTCGGTCACAGCCCGACCACCTTCCGGTACTCGGCGTGGTTGCCGCAGTCGAGGTACTTCGCCGTCCACGCGCTCCACGCGTCGGCATCTCGGGCCGTGAGCGCGTACTCGCGCTGGAACGCCTCGTCGCGCTCGTAGTCGGGGACGCACTCGGTGAAGTGCGCACCGTGCGCTGCCTCTACGACTCCGTGGGTCATCAGCCGGTTGATCTTGAGCGTTTGGATCGGGCCGTTCGACGCGAGCTCGTCGGTGGGCACGACGCGCTCGACGCTCATGAACGCGCGCGGCGCGGCCATGCAGAACAGGTCGTCGAAGTAAGGGTCGACGTTCAGGTACTGCCCGTTGCCGCGCGCGTCGCCGCGGTGCATGTGCACGAGGGCGACGTCGAGGTTGAGTGCGGGCGCGGCGACCAGCTCCTCGCGATCGTCGTACGGTGAGATGACAGTGCGGATCTCGTCTTGGCGGGCGACCACGTCGGAGCCGAGACCGACCCTCGTGGGAAGGAACGGCACCCGCCACGCGGCGGCTTGCAGGCCGAGGAGGAACATGCCCTCATCGAGCTCGAGCGTGGTGACCGCGCCGGCTTCACGCGCTTTGCGGAAGTGCGGCTCCAGCGCGATCGAGTCGAGCGAGCAGAACGAGTACACGACCTTCTTCGCCTTGCCCGTCGCGCAGAGCAACCCAACATCGGGACCGCCGTAGCTCACGATGGTGAGATCGCGGAGGTCGGAGCGCGCGATGGCGCGCACGATGCTCATCGGCTTGCGCCGCGATCCCCAGCCGCCGATGCCGATCGTCATGCCGTCGCGCAGCTCGGCGACCACGTCTTCTTCGGTGATGCGTTTGTCGGTCATCGCAAGTTGGACGTGCCTAATCGGAAGTATCGGCGTCGCGGCCTTCGACGAACGCGTCGCGCAGCTCGTCGGACACACCTGACAGGTTGAGCTCGAAGGTGAAGCCCTGCTCGAAGCGGTACGAGCGTTTCACGTCCCACAGATCGATCCCGTTGAGACTCTCCTTCGCCGCCCGGATGACCCTGGGCGACTTCTCCGCGATGCTCTCGGCCACCTCCAACGCGGCGGCGCGCAGCTCGCCGCGCGACACGACTTTCAGCACGGAGCCGAACGCGTGGAGCTCGGCTGCGGTGGCGGTGGCGCTCGTGTAGACCATCGCCCGCATCTTGTGCTGGGGAACGAGGCGTGAGAGGTGCGTGGCGGCCCCAAGGGCGCCGCGGTCGACCTCGGGGAGGCCGAAGTAGGCGTCGTCGCTGGCGACGATCACGTCGGCGTTGCCCACGAGGCCGATACCGCCGCCGACGCAGAAGCCGTGGACAGCTGCGATCACGGGGACCGGGCAGTCGTACACCGCGGCGAAGGCGGCGAAACAGCCCTTGTTGGCTCCGATCAGGGCGTCGAAGCCCTCGGAGTTCTGCATCTCCTTGATATCGACGCCGGCGTTGAACCCGCGGCCTTCGGCGCGCAACACGACGACGCGCACGGCGCGATCGGCACCCAACTCGTTGAGGACGCGGGCGAGGTCGAACCAGCCGTCGACCGTGAGCGCGTTGACGGGCGGCGCGTCGACGATCACCTCGGCGATTCCCCGCTCGTCGACGTGCGAAGTGATCCCCACGAGGCGGCAGCGTAGTGTGCTGTCCCGCATGACGATCGAAGCGGTGCTGTGGGATTACGGCGGCGTGTTCACGCCGTCGCCGTTCGGGGCCGCTACTGCGTACGCGCACGCGGTCGGCGCCGAGCCTGCCGTCCTGCTGGAAGTGGTGTTCGGCTCGTACGACACCGACGGCGACCACGTGTGGCACCGGCTCGAGCGCGGCGAGGTGCCGTTCACCGAAGCTCTCGCGGAGATCGCGGTAGCGGCCGAGGCAGCGGGTTTCCGTTTCGAGGCGCGGGAGATGTTCGCCGCGATGCGTTCCGACGAGATCGACCGCACCATCGTCGTCGACTCCGTACGCGCGGTCCGGGCGCGCGGTCTGCGCACCGGGATCGTCACGAACAACATCCGTGAGTACGGCGATTCGTGGCGTGGTCAGCTCCCGATCGACGAGCTGTTCGACACGGTCGTCGACTCGTCACACGAAGGCGTGCGCAAGCCGAATCCAGTGATCTACCACACCGCCCTCGAACGCCTCGGCGTAACCCACCCGTCGCACGCGGTGTTCCTCGACGACTTCGAAGCGAACGTGGTCGCGGCGCGCAACCTCGGTCTGCACGGCATCGTCGTCGACGAGGATCCGCGCGCCGCGATCGATGCGCTCGACGCCCTGCTCGACCGCGAGCTCGGTTAGTTCCCGAAGGACCTTGACCTCGGGGTGGCGGCTGCTACGTGGCTCCCCGTCGCGGGGTGGTGGTGGTCGTGGCAGGTGGTGCAGGACGCGTCGGCACCATGTCGATCGGCTGGCCGCCACTCTCACATGCGCGGGTCGGGACCGCAGTGTGTTCATGCGCAGGCGGTTGCCCCAAACTGTGTACGCCGGTGACCGTCCAAAGACGGTGGTGCGGAGATTGACTCGGGGATCGGTGCCTGCGAAGGCGCTGGCCGACGCGTCCTGCGATCGGGCGCGCGTGGGTCCTCGAGCCGATCGGCGAGGAGTACGCGCGGCGGTCATGGTTAGGGCTCACGCCGGATCTGATTGAGCGTTGATGGTGTAGTTCCATTCGCCGTGCCAGTCGTGGGGGTCGAGCGGCACGGCCGCGAGGTGGCCGTCGCTGATCTTGACGCCGGTCGGGTACCAGTTGGGGTCGTAAGCGGCTTGGATCGTGAGCCCGGTGGCGGTGGCGGTGGCGGAGATGAGCTCGACGATGGTGCGCAGGCTGGTGAGGGGCCGGCCGCGCCAGTTGATGGTGATGAAGCTGAACATGCGGTGTTCGATCTTGTTCCACTTGCTGGTGCCGGGCGGGTAGTGGCACACGGTGATGCGCAGACCGGTCTCGGCCGCGAGTGCGGCGAGGTGAACTTTCCAGGCTCGGAGCCGGTATCCGTTAGAGCTGCCAGCATCCGCGGTGATCAACAGCCGGTCGGCGTCGGGGAAGCGTGCCCGGCCCATCTGGTTCCACCAGCGTCGAATGGACTCGACTGCGAACTCGGCGGTGTCAGCGACGTCACCGACACTGACCCAGCCTTCGTCGTTGGCCACGTCGTAGATTCCATAGGGGATGGCCTTCGCGTACTCGCCCAGTGCGCGATCGGCGAAGTCGTGCACGTTCACGCGCGTCGGTTTGCCCTCCGGTGCCCACTCGGTGCCGCCGTTGGCGTAGTCACCGATCAGCTCCTTCTTCTTCGTGTCCACGCTGATCGCCGGTTGGCCGTCATCGATGAACGCGGCGGCCATGTCGTTGAGATACCGGAACTGGGCGTCCCGGTCGGGATGCTGACGTCCCTCGGTCACCTTGGCGTTGGCCTGCAACGAGTAGCCGAGTAGATGCAGCAAGCGAAGCACCGTGCGCGACGACACCTCGAAGCCTTGACGCACCAGATCCTCGGCCAGCTTCGTCGAGGACTTCGACGTCCAGCGCAGCAACGACATCGGGTTGCCACGCGTCTCGGGATGCACCAGCTCGTCGAGTGCCTCGAGCAAACCGGGTTGCTTGTCGATCAACGGCTTGTCGCCACCGCCCGCTGCTCGCAGACGCGCCGGCCGTTCGATCCCGGCCGCGACTTCCGCCTCGGCCTTGATCACCGTGTTGCGGCTCATACCCGACGCCGTCGCCACCGCTGTCTTGGCGCCTCGGCCCAGCATCTCCGACGCGGCACCCGCGACAACACGCCGCTGCACCTCGTTCATGTGCGGCAGAACCACGTCGAAGAACCGCGCGAGCGCCTCCGGCGTGACCTCCACACCACAAAGATACTACGCGCGTATTATCCTGGCGTGGACCCTTAGCGCGTGGGGTAAACCCGTTCCCAAAATCGGGGTCCGGGCGCGACGCGCCTTACCCCGAACCCAATAGGGGCAGGCGCTTCCTCGTTTCGCTAGACCCTCCTTCTAGTACCGATCTGCCGTGCTGTGCGGCTGGACTGAGTACGCGGTTCGGGACGCTCGTTGCTCGATCCTGAACCATGGCCCACGCTGCGCCGCGCAGGCGAACGACCCGATGATCTGAAGGGTTGGCTGTGTCTCGGGTAGCGCCAGGGTCGGGTGAGCCCATCCATCGAGCAGCGTGATCGACGGGGACTCTGATGCGCCGCCTGCGCTCACGCTCGCCGTCGTCCTCTTCTGGTATCGGAAGGTTGACTATCGTGCGCGCCGTGATACCCGCAGCGTGGCTCGCACCCGGAGACCCGCCCCTGTCACTCATCGACGCGCTGCGTTTGGCGGCCGCACCGTGGCGCAAAGACGCGCTGTGTTGCGAGCATCCCGAGGTGAACTTCTACCCCGACCGCGGTCAGAGCGGCGCGTCAGCCAAGGTTGTGTGCAGGGACTGTCTCGTGAAGCGAGAGTGTCTGCTCTTCGCGATGTCGAACCGGGACGCCTTCGAGCACGGCGTGTGGGGCGGCACCATCCCCTCGGAGCGCCGCGAGTTGCTCCGCCGCCATCAGTCACCCGGGCTGGCACCGCGAACGCCGCCAAGCGTTCACTGCCCCGGCTGTGACGACATCCTGCCGCCTGGCCGCGTCGGCCTGTGCTGCGACTGCAGCGGCGAGGTAACCCAGTTGGAGTGGGTCCGAGTCCGCAGCTAGTCCGCGAGAAGCTGGTATAGCGTCGTGGAACCGCGCGGGCTGTGCTCGGTCCGGTATCCCCAGCCGTCAACAACGCGGAACCATGGCGAATCCGATGGGCCGTCGGGATGTCCGTAGGCGGGGAACCAGTAACCGACCACTTCCTCACCCAACGCCGCGAGCGCAGCACGCACTAGGGCCGAGAGACCCGCGACGGGGGCGGCGGCACGCGAGGTCGGGGCGTTCGCGCCAGAACTGGCGATCGGCGTGTTTTTCGCGAGTACCGCGCACAGCGCACTGGCAGACCGTTCTCGGTCACGGCACCGGCTCCTCAGCACTCTGTGGGAAGGGTCGCGGGCAGCGCGGCGAGGATGTCGTCGAGCACATCGGACGCTTCACGTCTCAACCTCGAGATGTGCGTCGCGAAGCGATCGTCGAAGAGGTGCGGCTCGTGCTCGTCGAGCTTGGTCGGGAACCACTCTCCGCCGTCCCCGCGTCCGGCGACCCGCGCGAGTACTTCGTCGCGAGATGCCGTCAAGCAGAAGTGCCGGACATCGATCCCGTCGGCGCGCAGACCGCCGACGATCTCGTCGAAGTAAGCAGGGTTCAGCAGCGTCATCGGGACGATGAGCGGCCGATGGAAGTCCCTGAGCAGACCGGCCGCGGTCTCACGGACGAGCCGTCGCCATACCGATAGATCCTGGAAGTCGGCAACTTCGGCATCGGCGGGCTGCCAGGCGCGCAGGAGAAACCCGAGGTGTTCGGGATCGAACACGGTTGCCCGCGGCCAACGCTCGGCCGGCCACCGTCGACTTCCCCACACCGAACGGACCGTTGATCCAGACGATCATCGCTTGGCTATGGCGAGGATGCCTTCGCCTCGGCCTCCGCGTCGCGCTTCGCGTTCTCTGCGTCCTGCGCGGCGATGATCGCGGGGAGGTCGGCCGGCTGCCATCCCACGACGAGCTCCTTCCCGCGCAAGTCGTGCACCGGGCGGTCGAGTTCGGCGAGCAACGCGAGGCTGTAGGTGACTTGGCCCGTGAGTGTGCCGGGGTCCGCTGCTACGAGCGCGAGCGCGGCTTCGGCCATCGTGTCGAGCGGCTCGAAGTAGATGTCGGGGAACCACGCGTTCCCCACGAGCGACGCGGTGGCCGCCGCCTTCTGCGGTGACAGCGCGTTCACCTGGATGCCCTGGCCGTGCGTCTCGACCGCGAGACTCACGGTCCACCGGTTCAGCATCGCCTTGGTAGAGCCGTACGCAGACCCCGCGCGCGCGGGCGCAGTATGCGGGAAGGGCGGGCCTGGCGGGAGTTCGGCCGACGCCGAGCTGATGTTGAGGATGGCACCGTGTCCGCGCTCGCGCATGCCGGGCAGCACGTGCTGCGCGAGCAACCACGCCGACCAGTTGTTCACCTCCTGGACTTTCTGGAGCTGTTCCATGGTCCACTCTTCGAACGGCTTGTAGCCACCGAGGGCGGAGTTGTTCACCATGACGTCGACCGGCCCGAGGTCGCGTTCGACCTCGGCGATGAGCGTCTCGCGGCCCCCGTCGGGGCGCGAGAGGTCGACCACGTACACGCCGCCGGTGGACCCCGCGGCCTCGACGAGAGCAAGCGCCTCCTCGAGCCCGGACCGGGTGCGCGCCGCGACCGCGACCTTCGCGCCCTCGGCCGCGAACCGCTCCGCGATCGCGGTGCCGATGCCACCTTTGCTCGCGCCGGTGACCACCGCCACCAAGCCGTCGAGGTCACGTCCCATCGTCATCACCGCCAGCGGTACCGTAGGTGACGATGGGCATCGAGATCGATTTCGACGGGCAGGTCGTACTCGTCACGGGTGGCACCCGCGGGGTGGGCCGCGGGATCGCGCAGCGTTTCGCCGACGTCGGTGCCACTGTCGCCACGTGCGCGCGCAAGGAAGTGGAAGACCTGCCCGACAACTGGACGTTCTTTCCCGCGGACTTGCGCGACGGCGACGCTGCGTGGGCGGTGATCGACTCGGTCGTCGAACAACTGGGACAAATCGACGTACTCGTCAACAACGCGGGCGGCGCACCACCCGCCGACACCACCACGGCACCGCCGCGCTTCTCGGAGCGCGTCCTCGCGCTCAACCTCCTCGCGGCCGTGTACTGCTCGCAGCGGGCCAATCACTGGATGCAGGAGGGTGAAGGCGGTTCGATCATCAACATCAGCAGCGTGAGCGGCTTGCGGCCGTCGCCGACATCCGCCGTGTACAGCGCCGCGAAAGCCGGCCTCGTGAACTTCACGATGACAACGGCAATGGAGTGGGCGCCGAAGGTCCGCGTCAACTGCGTGAGCGTGGGGTTGATCCGCACCGAGCAGTCGCACCTGTTCTACGGCGACGAAGAGGGCATCGCGCGGGTGAGCGCGACAATCCCGATGGGCCGGATGGCCGAGCCCACGGACGTCGGCGACGTATGCCTCTTCCTCGCGTCGCGCCTCGCCGCGTATGTGAGCGGTGCCAACATCCACGTCCACGGCGGCGGCGAACCACCCCCCTACCTCGAAGCCGCCGCCCCCTAACAACGAACCTGCGTCACCTGTGGGCGCTCTACGACCATGAACGACGCAAGTTCGTTGGGGGTCAGGGGTGCTGGCTCGACACGGAGACGATCTCGCCGGTCATGTAGCCCGAGTAGTCGGAGGCGAGGAACACGATCACGTTCGCCACCTCCCATGGCTCGGCCCATCGGCCGAACGCCTCGCGGGTGGCGAGCTCCTCGAGCAACTCCTGAGTGGTGACTTTCGCGAGGTTCTCGTGCATCGCGAGACTCGGCGCGACCGCGTTCACGCGCACGCCGCGGGGCCCGGCTTCGATCGCCGCGCTGCGGGTGAGCGCCATCACGCCCGCCTTCGCCGCGCTGTAGTGCGCCTGGCCGGCCTGCGCGCGCCAGCCCATGACCGATGCGTTGTTGACGATCGCTCCGCGCCCGCGCGCGTACATGTGGTTGAGCGCGGCGCGGGTGCACCGGAACGTGCCGTTCAGCGTGACGTCGAGGACGACCGACCACTGCTCGTCGGTCATCTCGTGCAGTTCGGCGGTACCGCCGAGACCGGCGTTGTTCACGACGACGTCGATACCACCGAGCTCCGACGCCGCCGCGGAGAACAGGGCCTTCACGTCGTCTTCGCTCGTAACGTCACACTGCACTCCGAGCACACCCAGTGCGGCAGCCGCCTCGCCGAGCCTCCGCTCGTGCTTGTCGCTGATCACGACGCGCGCCCCCTCCTCGACGCAGCGTTTCGCGGTGGCGAACCCGATCCCGGTGCCCGCCGCCGCGGTGACGAGGACACCTTTGCCCTCGAGGAGCGCGTGACCTTCTACGTATGGCGGCGTACTCATGTGGTACCGGGCGCCGACAGCGCGCCCACCGCCATGTCGACGAGGTTGGCGACGAAGGCATCGTGCTCGAGCGCGGGCTCGGGGCCGTCATCGAGCGCACGGGCGCGCATCGCCAGCGCTTCGGACACGAGCGCGAGCAGGATCGTGACCCGCTCGTGGCGCACGGGTCGCGCGAGATGGCCGAGCCCGCTCTGGATGCCGAGCAGCACCTGCTGCGCGCCGGTGGGACCTCCGGCGATGTCGACGTCCCACAGGTCGAAGAGCCCGACGAGTTGCTCGACGATGCGCAGGTACTCGCGCCCGTCAGGAGTCGCGAGTTTGTGCGCGAACGGGATCACGAGCGCTTCGACGAGCGAGCGGAGGTCGTCGAGCTTCCCCGTGTGGGCCAGCTCGGAGAGCATGACCGCGCGCTCGTCCTCGATCGCGCCGTCGTGGCGCGCCGTGATCGCGACGAGCAGGCCGTCGCGGCCACCGAAGTGGTAGTGCAGTGCCGACGCATTGCGCTGCCCGGCGGTCTCGACGATCCGCTTCAGCGGAACCTGGTAGATGCCGTCGCGCGCGAACATCTGCTGCGCGGTCCGGAGCAGCGTCTCCCGCGTGTCGGTCGCGTCACGAGCCATAGGCGTCCGCGAGCGTAGCGATCGTCTCGTGGAACTCGGCGATGGTCTGTTCGATGATCTCGGCCACCGGCTTCACCTCGTCGATCCGGCCGGCCACCTGACCGCCGAACGCGAACGCGGCGTCGAGGTTGCCGTCGAAGTAGAGGTCGAGCAGCCCCTCGAGCGACGCCATCGGCACCTGGTCGAGCGTTTCCTCGCGCGCCTCGCTGTAGGGCGTCGCGAGCACGCGGAACCCAGGTTTGTGGAACCGGTTGAGGAAGACGGTCCCGGTGTCGGCGGTGTCGACGACGAGCTTCTTGTAGTTGTCGTGCACCGGTGACTCAGCGGCGGAGACCATGCGGGTGCCCATCTGCACGCCCTCGGCACCCAGCACGAACGCCGCGGCCATCGAACGGCCGTCGCACACGCCGCCCGCCGCGATCACGGGGACGTCGACGCGCGAGCACACCAAGGGGATCAGCACCATCGACGAGACGTCACGGGAGCTCTTGAACCCGCCTCCCTCACCGCCCTCGGCGACGATGCCGTCGACACCGGCGTCGATCGCCTTCAACGCGGAGCGCAGGTTGGGTACGACGTGGAACACCGTGATCCCGGCCTCGTGGAGCGTGTCGGTGAAGCGATTCGGGTCACCCGCCGACGTGGTGACGAAGCGCACACCCTGGTCGTGCACGAAGTCGACGATGGCGGGATCGCGCACGAACAGCTGCGCGATGTTCACGCCGAACGGCTTGTCGGTGAGGTCACGCATCTTGGCGATCTCGTCGCGTACCTGGTCGAGCTGACCCGACGACGTCTCGATGATCCCGAGCGCGCCCGCGTTCGACACCGCTGACGCGAGTTGCGCGCGCGCGATGTAGCCCATCGGTGCCTGGATAATCGGGTACTCCACCCCGAGCAGGTCGGTCACACGGTTGTGCATCGGCGACTCCAGCCTCAAGCCCCTGGCGGGGCCATACCCTCGGGCGCGTTGTGGAAGTAGCAGAGCTCTTCGACGCGCTCCTTGATCCGCCAGCCCTCGCCGGTGCGGACGAGCTTGTCGTGATACCAAACACCGACGAAGAACGTGCGGGGCGGACCGTCCTTCTGGGGGAGCACCATCGGGTTGTGCAGGATCGACGTGGCGGTCGCCGTATCACCGTCGACGACGATCTTGCTCGTGCCCACCATGTGCTGGAACGACTTGAACATCGGCATCGCCTGCGCGAGGAACTCCTTGGTCGACGGCAGATCACCCGCGCTCCCGCCCGTCTCGGAATAGTCGATGAACGCGTCCGCCGTGAAGACGTCGTCGAGCGCGTCCCAGTTCCGCCGGTCGATCGCCTGCGTGTAGTCGACCAACAGCTCCTGGATCTCGAGCCGGTCCGAGATCTCCTGCAACGACATCGTCATCGCCGCCTCCCTAGTGCGAACTGGCGTCAGCAGAGGGGGGTATAGCACCCTTTGTTGACGCCGGTTCGTGAGGAGTGGTTGTGAAGCTGGGAATGATGCTCGGTGCGTGGTCGGGCGCGAACCTCACGGTGCCGGTGGAGCGCGTGAAGCTCGCCGAGGAGCTCGGCTACGACTCGGTCTGGTCGAGTGAGGCGTATGGCGCCGACGCGCTGAGCCCGCTCGCGTACCTCGCGGCGATCACCGATCGCATCAAACTCGCCACCGCAGTCGTGCAACTCGGGGCGCGCACCCCCACCGCCACCGCGATGGCGTTCTCGACCATCGAGGCGCTCGCGGGACGCGGGCGCGTCATCGTCGGTCTCGGATTGTCGGGTCCTCAGATCGTCGAAGGCTGGTACGGCACGCCGTGGGCCAAGCCGATCGCCCGCACACGCGACACCGTCGCCATCATGCGGCAGGTGTTCGCACGGGAGGGGCCCGCCGCGTACGACGGCGAAGTCATCTCGCTCCCGTACCAGGGTCCCGACGCGACCGGCGTGGGCAAGCCGCTCAAGTCGATCCTGCACACCAACCCCGACACGCCGATCTTCATTGCCGCCGGCGGGCCCGCCAACGTCGCGCTCACCGCGGAGATCGCCGACGGCTGGCTGCCGATGGGGCTCACGCCGTCGAACGCGCACACGTACCGGCCAACGCTCGAACGCGGTGCTGCACGATCGGGACGCCCACTCGAAACGCTGGAGATCCAATCCGGCTGCGGCGTGAGGATCACCGACGACGTCGGCGCGGTGATCGCCGCCGCGAAGCCGCAGCTCGCCTTCTACGTGGGCGGCATGGGCTCGCGCGCGCAGAACTTCCACAAGGACGCGATGACGCGGCGCGGCTACGGCGACGCCGCCAACCGGATCCAGGAACTATTCCTCGCCGGGAAGCGCGAGGAGGCCATCGCTGCAGTGCCCGACGAGTACGTCGACGAAGGCGGGCTGTACGGAACGACGAAGCGCATCCGCGAGCGTCTCGAGCCGTGGACGAGCTGCGGGATCACCGGACTCACCGTCACGACCGAACAAGACGATGCGCTCGGGCTGATGGCCGACCTCCTCGAGACGCGCCCGTGACCGGCGACTGGGCGCCGATCCTCGCCGACCTCGAACGCCGACGCGCCGACGCGCAGGCGATGGGTGGACCCGAACGCGTGGCACGACATCACGCGCGCGGAGAGCTCGACGCCCGGCAGCGGCTCGACCGGCTGTTCGACGCGGGGACGTTCCGTGAGCTCGGCGCGTTCACCGGCGGCATCACCGAGCCCGACGCACCGCCGGCGGCGGCCGACGGTCTGGTCGCGGGAATGGGCATGATCGACGGACGTCCGGCACTCGGCGCCGCGGAAGACTTCACCACGCTCGGCGGTTCGATCGGCAACGGCGCGTCCGACAAGCGCTATCGGATGTGCCAGCTCGCGCGCCAGGAACGCGTGCCCCTCGTGTTCATGCTCGAAGGCGCCGGCCATCGGCTCACGAACGCGCCCGCTGGCCGGC
>JBBDHW010000029.1:59910-124176 GCA_040880805.1 Acidimicrobiia bacterium
CGACTTGCAAGCGCTCGCCGAGCTGTCGGGGCTCGTGCCGATGGTGTGTCTCGTGCTCGGCCCGTCGGCCGGGCACGGCGCGCTCACCGCGCCGCTGTCGGACTTCGTGGTGATGACGGAAGCGGCGTCGCTCTTCACCGCGGGGCCACCGCTCGTCAAGGCCGCGATCGGCGAAGACGTCACCAAGGAGGAGCTCGGCGGACCGCAGGTCCACGTCGAGATGTCGGGCGTCGCGCACAACCTCGCGAAGGACGACGACGAGGCCATCATGCTGGCGCGCCACTACCTCTCGTACCTGCCACGCAGCGCGTGGGAGGCGCCGCCGCGCCGCGACGGTCCCGACACCGGCCCGCGCGTGCTCGACGACATCCTCGACATCATCCCGCCGAACTCACGGCTCCCGTACTCCATGCGTGATGTCGTCGAGCGCCTCGTCGACCGCGACAGCTACTTCGAGATCCAGCCGAGCTTCGGTGCGTCGCTGATCACCGCGCTCGCGCGTCTCGGCGGCCGGAGCGTTGGAATCGTCGCGAACGACCCGTCGGTGCTCGCGGGAACCGTCGACAGCGACGCGGCCGAGAAGGCGGCGCACTTCTGTGACGTCGCGGGCGCGTTCCACCTCCCGATGGTGTTCCTCGCCGACAATCCTGGAGTGATGAGCGGTACTGCGGCCGAACGCTCCGGAGCGCTCCGTTACGTCGCCCGCATGTTCGTCGCGCAGCACCGGCTTCGCGTCCCGAAGCTACACGTGACGGTGCGCAAGGCGTTCGGGTTCGGATCGTCGGTGATGGCGATGAACCCCTTCGATGGGCAGACCATCTCGCTCGCGTTCCCAGCCGTCACGCTCGGCGCGCTCCCCGCAGCGAGTGGCGCGGAGTCGGCCAAGCTCGACGACGACGCGCTCGCGCGTGCGGAGGCGGCGCAGGCCTCGGCGTCGTACCGCAGCGCGAACTCGATGTCGTACGACGACGTGATCGACCCCCGCAACCTGCGCAACGCGTTGCTCGACGGTCTCACCCTGAGCGACGGCCGCGCGCGCGGCCCGTTCGAGCCCACCCAACGCCGCGGCATCGACCCCTGAAAGCCCACCGGGGTAGGGTCGAGGCGATGCCAGAAGAGCCGATTCCGCCGCCCGAGACCACCGCCCGGCCGCAGACCTTCACGCGCGACCTCGATGCCACCCGCCGTGCGCTGGAGTCGTGGTTGGCGGCGCGGCGCCCCGACGCCCGGAGCGTCGTCATCCCTCAGCTCGACATTCCCGCCACCAACGGGATGTCCACCGAGACGCTGCTGTTCGACGCCGTGTTCGACGAGGAAGGCACCGAGCGCACCGAGCCGCTCGTGGCGCGCGTCGCGCCCGACCCGGCGAACGTGCCGGTGTTCCGTGAGTACGACCTCGAGGGCCAGTTCCAGATCATGCGGCAGGTCGCGTTGCACACGTCGGTTCCGGTCCCCCGCGTGCACTGGCTCGAGCGCGACCCCAAAGTTCTCGGCGCGCCGTTCCTCGTGATGGAGAAGCGCTACGGCATCGTTCCCCCCGACCTCATGCCCTACCCGTTCGGTGGTAACTGGCTCTTCGACGCCACGCGCGAACAGCAGGCCGCTCTCCAGAGCGCGACCATCGGCGTGATCGCCGAACTCCACGGGATCGCCGCGCCCGAAGAGAAGTTCCCGTACCTCGACCTCGACCGCCCCGAACCCACCGCGTTCGGCCGTCACGTCGGCGACTGGACCGCGTACTACGACTGGATCGTGGCCGACGGGCTCCGGTCACCGCTGCTCGAGCGCGCGCTCGCGCACATCCAGGAGAACTGGCCCACGAACGAGAGCGCCGCGGTGTTCAACTGGGGCGACGCGCGGATCGGCAACATCATGTACCGCGACTTCCAACCGATCGCGGTGCTCGACTGGGAGATGGCGGCCCTGTCACCCAGGGAGCTCGACCTCTCGTACTGCGTCTACATCCACTGGATGTTCCAGGACGTCATCGAACGGTACGGCGGGGGGGCGGGTGCCGGGATGCCACATTTCATGCGTCCGAGTGACGCGCTCACGGAGTACGAGCGGATCACGGGATACACGCCGCGCGACTTCGAGTTCTTTGCCTTGTGGAACGCGACCCGCTACGGGATGATCTCCGCGCGCATCGGCCGTCGCTCGGCGTTCTTCGCCGAAGCCCCGGTACCCGACGATCCCGACGACATGATGATGAACCGCGATGCCATCGAGCGCATGCTCGCCGGCACGTACTGGAAGGAAATCGACTAGTGGCCTCACCGTTCAGCTACGAAGGCAAGCGCGTCGTGCTCACCGGCGCGTACTCAGGTGTCGGCGCGGCGCTCCTGGAGTTGCTCGACGACCTCGGCGCCGACCACATCACCGTGATCGACCTGAAGGAGCCGGCGGGACCGGCGAGCACGTTCATCCAGACCGATCTGAGCAACGAGGCCGCTGTCGGCGCAGCGATCGCGGCGATCGACGGCCCCGTCAACGCGCTCTTCAACAACGCGGGCGTCGCGGGCACGCTGCCGGTCAACACGGTGATGGCAGTCAACTATCTCGCGGTCCGCAAGCTCACCATCGGGCTCGCGGCCAAGATGGCGGAGGGCAGCGCGGTGGCGATCACCGCGTCGATCGCGGGCGCCCAGTGGGCCACGCATCTCGCCGAGCTCCAGGAGCTGTTCGCGATCGACGGCTGGGACGACTCGCTCTCCTGGATCGACGCCCACGCCGAGCTTTTCGCCGACGCCTACTCCATGTCGAAGGAGTGCATGCAGCTCTATACGATGATGTCGGCGCGGGACGCGCAGCAGCGGGGGCTCCGCGTGAACAGCGTGTGCCCCTCCCCGATCGACACGCCGCTGCTCCCAGACTTCCGCGAGACGATGAGTGAGAAGACCATCGACTGGTGCATCGAGCAGAGCGGACGCGTCGCGCAGCCGCGCGACATCGCCATGGTGCTCGCGTTCCTCGGCAGCGACGCGTCGGGGTTCGTGAACGGCGTGAACCTCAACGTCGATCTCGGCTTCAGCGCCGGCATGGCGATGGGCCAACTCGACTTCGGCGCCCTGATGGCCTGATCAACGTCGACCGCTATACAAGAGCTGGGGCCTATCCGACGATGTGGAAGACGGCCGAGCCGGAGGTGATCGCTCGGTCGCCGTTTCCTTCGTCGTGGAGGGTCATGCGTACCCCGACGCGGCCGTCGGCCGCGCGGTCGGCCTCACCATCGACGCGAAATGGGCCGACCTTGCCTCGAGCCAGGAACATGACATGCCAGCTCTGGATCTGTAGCAGGTCGGTGCCCACGAGCAGGGAGGCGATGTCGATGGCCGCCGTCTCCAGCACGATGTGCTGCGGTCCGAGGTGCAAGGCGGCGTCGGGCGACGCCAACTCGATGGCGAGCTCGGGCAGGATCCAGTGGCCGTCGTCGCGGCGTGAGGCGCCGAACACCTCCCACAACGGCGGGAGATCGGGCGAGTCGACGACCGCGATGATCGGCTCGTCGAGGTCCATCCTCCCGAGACCAGGCGGCGGCGTTCCGATGCTCACCCCCTGGCCTTCGGTGTAGGCGATCACCCGATCATGGTTGTCGGCGTCGACGATCTTGGAACGGCTGAAACCCATGGTCTTGCCCTGTTTGAGGACCTCTGACTGGAAGACCTCGATGCGCTGCACGTCGCGGGCGTCGTCGAGGATCTGGCAGGAGTGGATGACCGGGTTGGGCACCGCGACCATGTCGGTTTGGCCGCCACCCTCCGGGGAGCTGATCGAGATGGGCGCCACCATCAGGCCTCCGGCCGCGTTGCGCATGTCGTGGCGCAACGTCACCGTGTTGTCCACCGGCCCGGTGTTCATCGAGCCGTGGTTGCGCCCGATGTACCGGTAACTCAACAAGCTCGACCAACGCTTCGTGAGCTCCTCGCGGTACTCCTCGGTGTCGCCGGTCAGGTCCCGAATGTCCTTCAGCACGTCGCTCACCTCACCCTTCGGCAGCGGTCATCATCGCCCAGACCACCGAGATAGTGCCAGGTCGAGACGAACTTTCCTGGAGGGTCAAGATGGCAGCCGTGGCGGACACGGAGCGTGTCGAGCGAGCAGCGTCTCGAACCGGCGTTCGAGCAGCTCGAACGGGACGGGTTCGCGGTGGTCTCGGATGTGTTGTCGGAGGAGCACGTCGCTCGGGTGCGATCGCGCCTCGTCGAGGCTGCTCGGTTCGAGCGCGCAGCCGGCATCGATCATGATCCGAAGTGGGAGGACGGGCCCGAGAACCAGCGCGTGTTCGGGTTGCTGAACAAGGGGACGGAGTTCGTCGAGCTGGTCGAGCACCCGGTGATCATGGCCTTGATGGAGCACCTGCTCGATCCGGCGTTCTCCTGTCGAGCATCACCGCCAACATCACCGGGCCCGACGGCGACCCGATGGGTTTGCACTACGACCAGGACTACGTACCCCAAACCGTGGCCGCCGTTTCCGATGGTCGCGAACATCATCTGGATGCCCGACGACTTCACCGAGGCAAACGGGACGACACGGTTCATCCCCGGATCGCATCGTGAGGATCACGCCGGCTGGTCGGCCGATGTCATCACCCGGCGGGTCGGGGAAACGATCGCGGTTGGTGGGACGGCGGGCTCGTTGGTGTGCCTGGACGGTCGGGTCCTGCACCAGACGGGTGCGAACACGACACCCGACCAGCTACGCCGTGGCGTGATCGCGCACTACTGCCAGCCGTGGATACACCAGCAGGACAACGCCTCGCTCTCGATCCTTCCTGAACTTCCGGTACTGAGAGCGGCCCGACGGTGTTTGGGCGGCGTTTCAGGGTTCCTCGGTGGCTTCGTCCTCTTCGTACGTGAGGATCTCGCACCGCACGACCTGCCACGGCGGCAGGTCGGCCTCGATCGACGCGTCGTGGAAGATGTGCAGACCTTGTTCGAGGATCTCGATGGGGTTCACGCTCGTGGTGTCGAGAGAGAACCTCGCTCCGTACCGGCCGCGCTGCTGACTGCCGGCCACGGCGCCGCCGTACGGCTCGAGTGCACGTTCGAACGCGTCGAGTTGCTCGTCATATCGGTCGTTGGCGCCGGCAGGATCCCCTACCGCGTCGATGTCGATCGTCCAGCCCAGCTCCATGAGTGGGAGCGTATATCTCGACCTTGGAGTGCCTGCCCGCGCCGGAGTGGCAAGCGGGTTTGGAGGTGGTGGAGCGCGTCGCCGATCGCGGCTCGGGGTTCGCCGCTCACTCCTCGCCGAACATCCGCGCGCGCGCGAAGCGGCGCATGCCGTGCGCGCTGAAGTTGTCGTGGTGCTCGCCCCACGCCTCGACGCCGTCGATGTCCCAACGCACCAGTGAGTTCCACCCGCACAGGTTCTCGTTGAGGAACACCATCAGGCGGTTGACGCACTCGCCCTCCGCGTGCAGTTCGTGGCCGTGCTCGTCGACCGCCGTGACGAGCACGCGCACGGGCGCGCCCGTGGCGTCGTCGCGCTCGAGCACCTCGCGGTTCCCGCTCTTCAGGCGGACGACGTCGTTGTCACGCATGAAGAAGCCCATGAGCAGCGGGTACTCGGGCGTGACGTTCGCCGCGATGCCCTGGAACGCCACGTTCTCGGATGCCGCAAAGAAATAGGGCGACTCCGACGCCTTGAAGTTCCCCGACGACATGAGGTACTGCGAGAACTGCGAACGGCTTCCCCACGACCGGTCGTGCGCGCCGTACGAGTTCACCGGGATCGTCTCCCCTCGCAGCTTGATCGCGCCCTCGAACCGGCCGACCTGGTCGAGATGACCGCCCGCCGGCCCGGCGTTCGCGGTGGCGAGCGGCGGCATGATCGCGGTGAAGGTCAACGAGATCGAGATCTCCCGATCGTCTGGATCCGAGGCGTCGGGGTCGTGGTAGCTGAGCTGGTACACCATCTCGTCTTCGGTGCAGCGGTAACGGAGACCGTTCGCCAGCGTGAAGTCGGACAGCGGTTCGTCGGGCATCGGAAGGTGCCAGAACTGCTTGAAGTAGCGGCAGTTCCAGGTCTGGTCGCCCTGGTCGTCCCACAGCAGCACCGCCGCGGAGCACACGCCGAGCGACGGGCGGAAGAACGGGTACAGCCAACCTGACAGCTTGCGGTCGGGCACCCCGAACGCGAACCAGTTGGTCTCGCTCCAGTACGGATCGTCGTTCGTCGGCGGATGGAACTCGTCGTTCGGATGCACCTGACCTCCGCTCTCGCTGTAATGCTCCCTACCGCGAGCTGCGGATCAGCTGGCCGGGGCGGGCGCCGGTGTCGACGCCGTTGCGACGGGTGACCTCCCCGCTCACGATCGTCGCGACGTAGCCGCTCGCACCCTGCAACAGGCGTGCGCCACCCGCGGGGAGGTCGTAGGCCATGCGCGGCATGTGCAACGTGAGCTGCTCGAAGTCGATCACGTTGAAGTCGGCCTTCTTTCCGACCTCGATGGCGCCGCGGTCGCCGAGCCCGAAGAGCGTAGCCGTGTCGGTGGTCTGCTTCTTCACGACGTACTCGAGTGGGAGCCTCTCGCCACGGTAACGGTCGCGGGCCCAGTGCGTGAGCATGAAGGTGGGAATCGACGCGTCGCAGATCAGGAAGCAGTGCGCGCCGCCATCGGACAGCCCCGACACACCTGCGGGATGAAGGAGCATCTCTCGGATCGCGTTGTGGTTGCGGTCGACGTAGTTGAAGAACGGGAGCATGAGCAGGTGTTGCGCGTCGTGCTCGAGCATCACGTCGTAGAGCTTCTCGAGCGGGTCGACGCCATCGGCCGCCGCGAGTGCCGCGATCGTGCGGTCGTCGGTGGGCTCGTAGTCGGGCGGATCGCCCAGCGAGTAGACCCGGTCGAGCGACGACTGCATCAACGCGCCCAACCCTTCGAACAGCGCGGTTGGATCGGGCGGAAGGTCGCGCTCTGCGAGAATCGCCGCGCGCACATCCGGCTTGGCGAGCTCGGCGGCGAGCTCTTCGCGCGACAGCCGCTGCTGGAGCGCTCGGTACGTGGGTCGGCGCGTGAAGGCGTGACGACTCGGGAACCCGAGCAGCATCCCGAAGGGCCGCGCCGCGATCTGCGGGTACACCGGGGCACCGGCGTCGGTGGCGCGGATCGACTCGTCCATCAGCTCACGCCACAGGTCGGGCGCGGCCTGCACCTGCTCGAGTGCGAACGAGACGGGCATGCCGATCGCGTCGGCGAGGCGGCACATCCAGTCGATCTCGATCTTCGGGGCCACGATGTCCTCGCCCGCCGCGCCCATCGGCGCGAGCTCGAAGACCCCGCGGCCGCCCGCGGCCATGCCGCGCCCGAGCGCGAACAGCTCGTCCTCCGCCGCGAACGTGCCCGGTACGGGTCGGCCGTCCATCGCGCGGTGGCCCAGCGTGCGCGACGTGGAGAAGCCGAGCGCCCCGGCTTCGACCGCTTCACGCACGATGACCGCCATCGCCGCGATCTCTTCGGGAGTGGCGGGTTCGTTCGCGGCACCGCGCTCGCCCATCGAATACGCGCGCACCGCGCCGTGCGACACCTGTACGCCCACGTCGATCGCGAACGCGCGGCGGTCGAGCGCATCGAGATATTCGGGGAACGTCTCCCAGCTCCAGTCCATCCCCTCGCTCAACGCGGTACCGGGGATGTCTTCGACACCTTCCATGAGACCGATCAACCACTGCTCGGAACCGGGCCGCACGGGCGCGAACCCGACGCCGCAATTGCCGGCGACGATCGTGGTCACGCCGTGACCCGACGACGGCTCGAGGATCGGGTCCCACGTGGCCTGGCCGTCGTAGTGCGTGTGCACGTCGACGAACCCCGGCGTGACGAGCATCCCGGTCGCGTCGAGCGTCTCCGCGGCTTCACCGTCGATCGCGCCGTGCGCGACCGCGGCGATCACACCGTCCTTCACTGCGACGTCGCCTTCGAAGCGATCGGCGCCGGTGCCGTCGACGATGGTGCCGCCGGTGATCTTCAGGTCGTACATGCGGTCCTCCGCACTCTCAGACGAAGTCGAGCTCCATGTTCGCGCGTTCCAGCCCGAACACGAAGGGGTTCCGGACCTCGACGATCTCAGTGCCTTCTTTCACACGGAGTTCCCGCACGCGCCGCACGAGCTCCTCGAAGAAGGTGCGGATCTCGAGGCGGGCAAGCGCCGCGCCCAGGCAGAAGTGCGTACCGAACCCGAACGCGATGTGCTGGTTGGGCTGTCGCGTGACGTCGAAGCGCTCCGGGTCCTCGAAGTGCGCAGGATCGCGGTTGGCCGACGGGTACATGAGCACGACCTGCTGGCCCTTGCGGATCGTGGTTCCCCCCAGCACGTAGTCGCGGTTCGCGACCCTGCACATGTTGAGTACCGGCGTCACCCAGCGGATGAACTCCTCGGTGGCGACGGTCATGTCGGCGCCCTCGCGCAGCAGTTGCCACTGGTCGGGCCGCGCCGCGAGTTCGAGCATCGTGCGCGCGATCACCGTGCGCGTCGTTTCCGCTCCCCCATCGAGCACGAGCAGGCAGTCTGCCATCACGGTCTCGCGGTCGAGCGGTTCGCCATCGATGGCAGCGCCGGTCCAGATCGTCATGATGTCGTCGGCCGGACACGAGGTCTTCTCGTCGTAGAGCTCGCCACACGCTTCGCGGAACTCGATCGCCGCGAACACCACGTCGTCGGTCGCATACCGCGGGCCACCGCCACCCACGATCGTGCGCGTCGACCAATCGCGGAGCTTGGGCCACATCTCGTGCGGAAAGCCCAGCAGGTCGCCGATCATCATCGCGGGGAGCGGCGCCGCGAGCTCCCCCACGATCTCGGCCTCGCCGCGCCCGGCGACCGCGTCGAGCAGGCTCGTGACGGTGTCGCGCACATGCTCCTCCCACCTGGTGACGGCGTTCGGCGTGAAGCGGCGGGCCACCAGCTTGCGGCGCTTGGTGTGCAGCGGGTCGTCGATGCCGATCATCGCGGGGTCGGCGGGCAGGTTCGGGCGGTAGCCACCCTTCACTTGATCGGAGCTGATGAAGATCTCCTTCGCCTTCTCGATCTCGAGGATGTCGTCGTAGCGCGAGATCCCCCAGAGCTCGTTCACCGAGTCCCAGTAGACGGGCGCGTGCTCGCGGAGCCACGCGTACGTGGGGTAGGGGTTACCGACGTAGAAGTCGCCGTCGAGCAGATCGATGACGGTTGCAGTCATGATCCGAGCGGCTTCCGGGCGAGCATCACGTCGCGTCCGAGACCCGGTTCGATGAACGCAGTGAAGTCGGGACCGCGCCGGAGGTGGTGCCCCCCGTCCACGTCGATGATCTGGCCGGTGATCCACCGCGAGTCCTCACCCACGAGGAAGCGCGCGAGCGCGGCGACATCCTCGGGTTCACCGACACCGGCGGCGCGACTCTCTGACATCGGCGTGTTCACGAGGTAGCTCTCGTAGACGGGCCCGTCCCTCGGGATGCCTTCCATGATCTCGGTGGAGATGAAGCCGGGTCGGATCGCGTTGAAGCGCACGCCGGTGGGACCGTACTCGTCCGCCGCGTTCCGCACGAGCGCTTCGAGGCCCGCCTTGCCCACCGGGTACGCGCCGAACCAGAGGTGGGTGACTTCACCCGCGATCGACGACATGCCCACGAACGATCCGCGCCCCGACCTCACGAGATGCGGAACCGTGTGCTTCATCGAGATCAGCGTGCCCAACACGTTCAGGTGCAGCACGCGCGTGAACTCCGTGACGTCCTGCAGGTGCGGAGGCGCCATGCCACCGCCGCCACCGGCATTGGCGACGACCGAATCGAGCCCGCCAGTGGGTGCGCACGCGAACTCGACCGCCGCCTTCACGCTGTCCTCGTCGGTCACGTCGGCGGTGATGTACTGCACGCTGCCACCGTGTCCGGCACCCTTTGCGATGACCTTCGCCGCGTCGACGATGCGCGACTCGGTACGCCCGACAATCGTGACGGCGGCGCCGTCGGCCGCGAGGCGCGCCGCGCACGCCCTTCCGATGCCGGTACCGCCGCCGGTGACGAGCGCGGCGTAGCCCTCGAGACCCCCACTCGGTTGTGTCACTGCGTCGACCTCCTGTCTGCGAAGACCTTGCTCATTTGAAGACCACGTGGCCGTCGAGATAGTCGAGCTCGACCAGGGTGGTGCGCGGTGCTTCCAACGCGATCGCGTCGCGCACCACGCTCACGTCGATCCCCTTCGAGAACCCGGGGAGCCAGTCGTCGTGGTGCGAGAGGATCACCGTGCGCGCTCGGACGAGCGACGCCTGGCGTGCCACGAAACCGGCAAGCGAGCCCTGCACCGGCTCACCGTCGATGTTGCCGCGCCCTGCGGCGGCGAGGATCGCGACGTCGGGCCGCAGGTCGTGGAGGATCCCGCTCCAGTGCCCCGACGTGTCCTGGTAGAGGAGTGTTCCCTGCGGTGTGTCGATCATGAACACGAGTGCGCCGCCGTCGCCGCGCGCGTCCTGCTGCGACACCATGAGATGCTCGACCGCCCCCGGTGAGAGCGACCCGGCCATCAGGCTTCGCATGTCGCCGAAGCGGGCCAGTCGCTCCTGGTGGGTCACCCCGAGATCACCGAGGCACACCGAGTCGGCCTCGAACATGCCACCTGATTTGGTCCATACGCACGAGTGTTGGGACGGGTAGACGTTCACCATCACGTCGTCCGACAATCGGATCGGCTCGCCGCCCGCCACCGGCATCAGCTGCTCGATGGGCACACCCTGCTCCGCCATCACCCGGATCGACTCGTACGAGCCGACGATCGTGGCGCCGGTGTTCCGAGCGATCCGCTCGGCGCCCCACAAGTGGTCGAAGTGCGAGTGCCCGACGAGGATCCAGTCGGCGCGGTCGACGTCGTCGGCGGTGAGGCCCGTGCCGGGAGCGCCGGGCGCGCGATCGATGTAGGCGTCGAGGAACACAACGAGCTCCCCGATCGTCAACCGGAACGTCGCGCAGCCGTACCAGTCCAGAGTTGCCGCCACCCGGGAAGCATCGCGCACGACTGCGGTAGCGTGCCGACGCAGCATGAGCGACCAATTCGACCCCTACGCGCCGAGCTCCGACGATCGCTACGCGGCGATGGCGGAGGTCCGTGAGTCGGGTGGCATCGTCGACACACCGGCCGGCTACTACATCGCGACCGCTGCCGGTGTCTCGGCCGGGCTACAGGACGTGGAGAAGTTCGTCGGCTCCTTCATGGACACGAGCGCGCTCGAAGAGGACGACGCGATGATCTCGGCGATCCCCGAGCCGCGACACGGGCGAATCCGCCGGGTGATCAACACCGTCGTCGCCGCGCACCGCACGATGCAGAACGAGCCGTTCATTCGCGGACGCGCCCGCGAGCTCGTCGGGCGAGCCGTCGACCGCGCGCAGGCGGGCACCGTCGACCTCGTCGACATCTTCGATCCACTCCCGTCGATCGTCATCGCCCACATGCTCGGCGTTCCCGAGGAGCTCGAGGATCGGTTCCGCATCTGGTCCGACGAGCTCCTCGAAGCGCAGAACGCGCGCGGCACTGGATCACTGTCCGACGCGCATCCGGAGTTCGCCCGCTTCGTGCAGAGCTTGATCGACGACCACCGGGCGATGGACGATCCGCCCGACGACGTCGTGACCCGCTTCATCAACACCGACGTCGACGGTGAGTACCTCTCCGACCGCACCGTCCGCACCCAGATCATGTTTCTCATCGTGGCCGGCAACGAGACCACGAGGAACCTCATCGGCAACTGTTGCTACGTGCTCGCGACGCGACCCGACCTGTTCGAGCAGATTCGAGGGCGGCGCGAGCTGATCCCGCCGCTCGTCGAGGAGTCGCTCCGGCTCGATGCGCCCGTGCAGGTGCTCGCACGCTCCGTCCTGGACGAGACCGAGATTCACGGTTGCCCGCTGCACGTCGGTGACCGCGTGGTGTTCGGGATCGCGTCGGCGAACCGAGACGAGGCCGTCTACGGCGATCCCACCGAGTTCCGCCTCGACCGCCCGCGCATGCGCGAGCACCTCGCGTTCGGAACCGGTCCCCACGTTTGCCCCGGCGCGTCGCTTGCCCGACTCGAAGCCGCCGCCGTCATCGAAGAGCTCTGCGAACGAGTCGGTACCCTGCGCCTCGTCGACGACTACGTGTCCGACCCGAACCCCGTCTTCTGGGCGAACGGCCACCGCTCGCTGCCGGCCGTGCTCGTGCCGAGCTCGTAGCGGGGCATGCGACCGTGGCAACATTGCCGCCATGAGCAGCGAACTGGTCCCCAGCGAGAGCGAACACTCACTCGACAGCTTCGAGGCGTCGCTCGCCGCCGAGCGGGGTGCCGAACGCACGCTCATGCGCTCGATCGCGAAGATGATCGTCATCGGAACCCCGGTCGGGATCATCTTCTTCATGGCCCTCCTCGCGCTGGCGATCGGCGACAAGACGGAGTGGTACGTGGTCGTGGGTCTCGGCGGCATCCTCGGCGTGCTCGCCGCCGTGCTCTTCGGCATGCTGGGTGGTGTCACATTGAACGCGCATGCGCTCGAGGAAGTCGACCGCGGTAGCCCGAGCCATTCGTGACGCGACCGCGCGCTCAGTTCGACTGGCAGGCCTGCTGGTAGATCGCTGGCGGAACACTGCCGTTCTCGCAGTACACGGCGCGGTTGACGACCTGGTAAGCGGTCCCGTTCCACATCAACAGGTTGGTGATTTGGATCGCGGGTCCACCGGACGATTGCACGGTCGGCGAGTTGACCACCCAGTTGCCCGCGCAGTGGAACGGACCCGACATCACGACGGTCTCGCCGGGAAGCAGCGAGGCCGCGGTCCCGGCGTCGACCGTGGCTTGCGTGCACGGCGCTCCACCCGCTCCTCTGGTCGTCGACGGCGGCGGCGCGGGCGGGCTGCCGGTGCACTTTGGTGTCCCGGTCGATGACGCCTGTTCCAGCTTGGCCGTGGTCAGCGGTCCGACCACCCCGTCGACCGTGAGCCCGGCCGAGGCCTGGAAGTGGCGAATCGCGCCCTCTGTGTCGGGGCCAAGCTCACCGTCGATCGGCCCCGCGTTGCACCCGAGCGCGTTGAGCTCGCGTTGGAGCGACTCGATGCTCGCGCTGCTGCTGGTCCCGGTACTCGCGTTCTGTGCGGTCGCCGCGGTTGTACTGGTCGAGCCGGAGTTGCTGTCATCTCCGCCGCACGCGACCGCGCCCAGCGCAACGAGAGCCGCGAGTGCAACGACACCAACCAATCGCGCCACACGCTGAGTGCTGAAAGACACGCCGGATCCTCTCTCACGTCTCAGACAAACGAGGGTGATCCTAGGGTCTCGCACCTCATGGGTGCGGCTCCCGTCAGGTGGTCGTAGGATTCGCGCCCATGGAGGACCGACTGACTTCCGTTCTGTACCTCGAGATGACCGAAGCGGACCCCGACGCCTACGCGCGCGACCGCGTGAGCGAGGTGCTCGCGCTTCCGAGCGTGGAGCGGGCAACCTGGTGGCGCAACGTCTACCGCGACCGACCCGACCTCCCGCGCGAGTTGCCCGAGTTCGACACGCTCGGCGTCTACGAATGCGACCCGTCATTCGTCGCGCCGCCCACCGCCGACGGCATCATCGGCCACCACTTCGTGCGCACTCCCCGGCCGGGGCAGGGTCGCCTCACCGGGAAGCCCACGGTGTCGCTCTCCCTGGTGCTCATCAGCCCGTCGACCCCCGACGAGGCTCAGGCGCTGCGCGACTGGGGCGACTTCGTGCACCTCAACCACATCGTCGAGGCCGGCGTCCCCGGCTACACGATGATCACGCCCTACGAGAACGCGACCAAAGGTGACCCGCGCTACCTGCACTTCTACGAGTTCGACGACCCCGACGCCGAGGTCACGTTCAAGCGGATGCGGCCGATGGTCGAGGCCCGCATCGGCAAGTGGGGCACACCCGAGTGCGACGCGTGGGCCTTCCACCCCGCGCTCCGCATCATGTACGTCAACTCGTTCGCGCTCGTCGGCGAGAAGACCCGTTGATGCGTCGCTCACTGCGAGCCGGGATACCCGGCTCGCAGCCGTTCGCTCCTGGCGAGCTCACTCCGCTTCGCTTCGCTCGCCGCGTCCTCCGGACCGGCTCCTACTAAGTCGGCGTTGGGATAACCGCCAGGTGCGGCGTGGTGCGGGACCTCGGCGAACGCGGGCTGGCGCAGCGCGTTGCCGGTCCACACCATCCGCGTGTCCACTCCGTGCGACTCCATGTGCTGCTCCCCGCGTAGTCGATTCGACGCATCCCAATCAGTAGCCCTAGTCAGCCCTCGAGCTTGAAGACGCGCATCGCGTTCTCGCGCAGGAACCGCGGCCACACGTGGTCACGGAACGGCACGTTCGGCATCTCGGTGAAGATGCGTTCGAGGCTCAGCCCCATCGGGAAGTAGCCCGCGTACATCACCTTCTCCGCACCACGCGTGTTGGCATACTCGATGATGGCCCTCGGGTAATGCTTGGGCGCGAACGCGCTCGTCATGTAATAGAGGTTGGGCCACTTGAGCATGAGTTTCACCGCGAGCGCTTCCCACGGTTCGGCGCCGTGGCGCATCACGATGCGCAACTCGGGGAAGTCGTAACACACGTCGTCGAAGTGCATGACGTCCTGGCACGCCGACGGGAACCGCGGCCCTGCGATGCCTGCGTTCGAGATGATCGGGATGTCGAGGTCGATGCAAGTCTGGTAGATCGGGTAGTAGCGCCTGTCGCTCACCGGCACCTGCGGGTTGCAGCCCGCCGGGAACGTGGTGACCGCCTTGATGTTGTGCTCCTCGTGCGCGGTGCGGATCTTGCGCACCGTGCCGGTGATGTCGTTCGGGTCGACCTCGAGGCTGGCGGCGAACCGGTCCGGGTGGTCGCGGAGGGCTCCCGTCATCACCTCTCTCCCCAAGCCGATGAGGCCGATGTCGACGCCCCACTTGTCCATCTCGGCGAGCGTGATGTCGACGGGGTCGTCGCCGGCGTCGAGGCGGTTCGGGATGTCCTTGAACATGTACTCGGCGGGCATCTCCATCTCGCCGCTGCCCGAGTCGCGGAGCATCGGCCGCAGATAGTCGTAGGTGCGGGCGTGGTCGGCAACCGGGAAGCTGATCATCAGATCGACCGCGCCGATGTCCGTCGGCATCGTCATGCGCGGCACTGTACGACGACCGGTCGAAGCCGTCACGGTTCCGGGGTAACTTGCTCGGGAACACTTCTTCACCGATAATCCCTCGAAATTCGGTACGGAAACTGATTCCTCAGGGGGCTCGATGAGAGGTTCGAGGACTGTGTGCCGGCGCGTGGTCATACCGGCGATCACCTACGCCCTGGTTGCCGCGGGCTTGACCGCCACCCCGGCGCGCGCGGCCGTCGCCGCGCTCGATCCCGGCATCAACAGCCCCGCCGCGCTCGAGAACACCGACTGCGACGCCACCCGGAAGCAGATCAAGTTCCCGGCGCTCGCGGCCCCGGCCTGCGTGAAGCCGTGGAAGGACGGCGCCAACAACGGCGGAGCCACCGCGCAGGGCGTCACCAAGGACGCGGTCAAGGTCGTCGTGCTGTACACGAACGTGGTCCAGGACGGCCGGAGCCCGGCCAGCCTCTACAAGAACCAGGCGACCGGCGGGTTCTCGAACCAACGGGACCCCATCATCGACGCCGACGCGGTCTACGCCAAGGCGTTCGAGACCTGGGGGCGCAGGGTCGAGTACGAGTTCGGCCTCGGCACGGGTGCCGACGAGGCCGCCCAGCGCGCCGACGCCGTCTCGGTGGCGGCCAAGAAGCCGTTCGCGGTGTTCGACGCTGCGATCCAGGGCGGGAACCAGTCCACCGGCGGCCTGATCTTCGAGACCGAGGTGAAGGCGCGGGGTGTGCCGCTCGTACTGGGCACCGGTGGCGCGCCGCCGCAGTCGCCCAAGGAGGTTTCGAAGGGCGTGGCGCGTAACGCGGCGGAGTTCGCCGGTAAGTCCCTCGTGGGCAAGAAGGCCGAGTACGGCGGCGACGCGGTGAAGGACAAGACCCGCAGCTTCGGCATCCTCTACCAGTCCGGTGACAACGGCTTCGACATCGACTTCTTCAAGTCGGAGTTCGCCAAGTACGGCGGCAAGATCGCTGCCAACGGCGAGGCCGCGTTCAACGTACCGCCGGGCACCGCACAGGCCGACTCGCAGACGCTTGCGGGCCAACAGATGCCCACGATGATGGCGCACCTGAAGGAAGCAGGCATCACCACGGTCATCGACGTCCTCGACTACCGCCTCGGCCTCGCGGCCGCGCTGAACGCGGCAACGGGCACCGAGTACGAGCCCGAGTGGTTCATGGCCAGTGGTGGCCCTACCGGTGGCGGCGCGTTCCCGACCGACCTCGACATCATCCTCCGCGTGGTCGACCAGAAGCAGGCGGCGCACTTCTTCGGGCTCGACTGGTTCCCGCCCTACGTCAAGGACCCCCTGACCGCGAACCCCTTCCAGTGGTTCTGGGGCACGGACAAGGGCAGCACGTGGTCGGGCGCGCAAGCCCTCGTGGGCGTGCTGTACACGCGCATCCACCTCGCAGGACCGAAGCTCACCCTGGCCAAGCTGAAGCCGGGCGCCCTCCCGGTGCCCCAGGTCGGCGGCTACTACAGCAAGAGCGTGCTGACCGTCTCGACCGGGCCGACCGGCAAGGACGGGATCGCAGTCCGTGATGCCGCGCTCGCGTGGTTCGACCCCACCAAGAACGCGACCGACCAGGCGACGCTGGCCGTCGGCGACGGCGCGTGGATGTACCTCGACGGGGGCGCGCGCTACGTGTCCGGGCACTGGCCGAAGAACAAGAAGGGCTTCTTCGACAAGTCGCTGACGACGACGATCGCGGAGTACGTGGACCCGCCGGCGACCGAGCCGAAGGTTCCCAGCTACCCGTGCACGGGTTGCCCGAGCTCCGGGGGCACGTCACCGTCGCCCTCGCAGCTGAGCTGACGGGCTTCGCGGCGAGCGATCGGGAGGGCACTTCGGCTAGCTTCCGCGCGCCGGAAAATCGACCCGAAGAGCGAACGGCTACGAGCCGGGAATCCCGGCTCGTAGTGAGCGACCCATAACGAGGGGACCGGGCTTGACCGCGGATCTCGCACGCAACACGCAGAACGGCGTCGTCCTCTCGCTCGAGAACCTCGGCGTGCGATTCGGTGGTATCGCCGCGCTGAGCGGGGTGAGCCTCGACGCGAGCGCCGGAGAAGTGCTCGGCATCATCGGCCCCAATGGCGCGGGAAAGACCACGCTCTTCGACGTCGTCTCCGGAATTCGCGCTCCCAACGAAGGACGGGTGCTGCTCGACGGCAACGACATCACGGGGAAGTCGGCGGTGCAGCGCGCGCGTCGAGGGCTCCGGCGCACCTTCCAACGAGTCCAGGCCTTCGGCTGGTTGACCGTCGAGGACAACGTGCTCGCCGCACTCGAATGGCACGGCGGCGGCGGCGGCTTTCTCGCCGACCTCGTCGCGTCGCCGACGCGGCGGCGACATGAACGCGCTCGCCGCGCCCGAGTGAACGAGGTGCTCTCGCGCTGCGGTCTCGACGCCGTGCGAGGAGAGCTCGCCGGGTCCCTACCGATTGGCGTCGCGCGGATGGTCGAGTTCGCCCGCGCCATCGTCGACGCACCGAAGCTGCTCCTTCTCGACGAACCCGCGTCGGGCCTCGACGAGATGGAAGCGGAACGGCTCGGCGAAGAGATCGAGGCCGTCCGTGACGAGACGGGCTGTGCCGTGCTCCTGGTCGAGCACAACGCCGGCTTCGTGATGGAGCACAGCGACCGCGTCGTCGTACTGGACCTCGGGACCGTGTTGGCCTCGGGACTGCCCGACGAGATCCAGAACAACCAACTCGTCCGAGACGCGTATCTCGGTGAGGCCGACGTCGGTCCGCTCGACGACGTGTCCGGGAACTAGGACGCGGTGGACAAGTTCCTCCAGCTGACCGTCTCCGGCCTCGTCACCGGCGCCATCTATTCGATCATGGCGTCGGGACTGGTGCTCACGTACACCACGTCGGGCATCTTCAACTTCGCGCACGGCGCCGTCGCGTTCACCACTGCATACTTCTTCTATCAGCTGAACACCGGACTGCACGTCCCGATCGTGCCGTCGCTGATCATCTCGGTCTTCATCTTTGCCCCGTTGCTCGGGCTTCTCCTCGACCGTCTCCTCTTGCGCCGGCTCGCCAAGGCGCCCGTGTACGCGCGGATCGTCGGCACCATCGGCCTCCTCGTCGCGCTGCCCGCGTTGATGCAGTGGCTCGTCGACACGCTCATGGTCAACGTCCTCGGGTGGGATCTGCCGGGGAGCGAAGCCGTGGTCCAGGGCGCACCGGTGCCCGGGATCGGCCCGACCCCGGCGCACGTCTACCACCTGGGCAGCGGAGTCGCCCTCAGCTCGGACAAGGTGGCGGTGTTCGTCGTGGCCGCGATCGCCGCGCTTGCGCTTTGGCTCGTGCTGCGCCACAGCCGCGTCGGGCTCGAGATGCGCGCGGTCGTCGACCGCGACACCCTCGCCGGGCTACGCGGAGTGAACGCCGCGCGCACGTCGTCGGTCGCGTGGGTGCTCACGATGATCCTGGCCGGGCTGGGCGGCGTGCTCATCGCGCCCCTGTTCATCCTGCAGGACACGTTCTACGCGCTGGTCGTGCTCGGTTCGCTCGCCGCGGTCGTCCTCGGCGGCCTGCGCTCGATCCCCATCGCGTTCATCGGCGGCATGCTGCTCGGCGTCGCCCAGAACTACGTGGCCGGCTACCGCGGCGACTTCCTCCCGGATTCGATCAATTCGATCAACGGGCTGCAGTTCTCGGTGCCGTACGTGCTCGTGATCGTGCTCCTCCTCTTCTTCGGTCGCGATCGATCGCGGCAGGCGGGCACGGTGGCCGACGACTCACCCCGACCCGACCATCGCGAGGGGCTGCCCACGTGGCGCCGGCTGCTCCCGTGGACGATCTTCATCGTCGCGCTCGTCGCCTACTCGCAGCAGTGGATCAACGTGAGCTGGCTCCAGGCCGACCCGTTCGACCAGTCGGTGATCGCGCAGAGCCTGGTGATGGGAATCATCTTCCTGTCGTTCGTGGTCGTCACCGGACTCGGCGGCATGGTGAGCCTCGCACAGGCGGCATTCGTGACCACGGGAGGGTTTGCGGCAGGCTGGGCGCTCAGCTGGAACACCGGGCTCGACATCCCGGGAATCTCCACGCACGGCGAGACCAACTTCTTCTTGGCCGCGGTCTTCGGTGCGCTCGTCGCTGCCGCGCTCGGCGCGCTGATCGCCGTGCTCGCCACTCGGCTCGGCGGCGTGATGCTCGCCCTCGGCACCCTTTCAGCCGCGTTCATCTGCGCGGCGATCGTGTTCGAGATCGACGACGTGCGAAACCACACCGACGTCGGCTGGCCGATCCGGTCGCCGACACTCGACATCCCGGGATTGAACTGGCTGAACGACCTGATCGTGAAGGGTGACCAGCCGAAGCTCGACTTCAGCCAACTCTCCGAGCAGATCCTGCTCTTCCTCGCCGTCTTCGGGCTCTTCACACTGCTGATCCACAGCTTGTACCGCTCGCCGTCGGGCCGCGCGATGCTCGCGGCGCGCAGTTCGGAGGTGGCGGCACAGTCCGCGGGTGTGCGGGTGAACCGCACGAAGATCATGGTGTTCTCGCTGTCGGCAGGTATCGCCGGCTTCGGCGGCGTGATGCTCGGTCTCTTCAACTTCAACATCGGCGGCGCGAACCCTTCGTACGCGCTCGTGTACACCGGTCTGTTCTGGCTGGCCCTCGCGGTGACGTTCGGTGTCCGGCGGCCCGGTGGTGCGCTCCTCGGCGGCTTCGCGTTCGCGGCGGGCACCGCGATCCTCCACTGGATCGCGAGCGACATCCTCCCCGGCGGTGACGTGAACACACTGCTGACCTCGGTGTACTTCATCCCCATCCTGTCCGGTCTCGCGGCCATCAACCTGGCCCAAGAGCCGGACGGCATCCTCTCGCTCGTCGGTCAGCAACGACTCGCCAACCAGCGCGAGAAGCGACGCCTCGCGCGCATCGCCGCTGCCGAAGCGGCCGCGCACGGTGGCGCGGTGCCCGAGCACGAGATGGCGCATACCGCTCCGGAAGCGATCGCGGCGTCACAGTTTCCCGACGGCGACCGGCTGGCGGGTGCGACGCTCGCGATGTCCGGGATCGTCGCCGGCTACGGCGATGCCGAGGTCCTCCACGGCGTCGACCTCCGGCTCGACGCCGGCAAGGTCACGGCGCTGCTCGGCGCCAACGGTGCAGGCAAGTCGACCCTGTGCTCGGTGGCAGCCGGGCTCGTGGAGGCAACCCTCGGAACCGTGCTGCTCGAAGGCATAGACATCACCGACGAATCCTCGTACCGGCGCGCTCGGAACGGCCTGCTGCTGGTCCCCGAGGCGCGCGGCATCTTCCCGGGTCTCACCGTCGAGGAAAACCTCACCGTGATCCTGCGTGATCCCGAGCTTCGGGAGAAGGCGTACGCACGGTTCCCCATCCTCGCGCAGCGCCGCAAGCAGGTCGCCGGGCTGCTCTCCGGGGGTGAGCAACAGATGCTGAGCCTGGCTCCCGCGCTCGCCGACCCACCCAAGGCGTTGATCGCCGACGAGCCCACACTCGGTCTCGCGCCGCTCGCCGCCGCTGCGGTGATGCGCGCGATCGTGGAACTCCGCGACGCGGGGTCAGCGATCCTGCTCGTCGAAGAGCACGCGCAAAACGCGTTGAAGGCCGCCGACACGCTCGCGTTCATGGAACTCGGCACGATCGTGTGGGTCGGCGCTCGCGAGGAGGCCGACATGGAGCTGCTCACTTCGGCGTACCTCGGCAGCACCCACTGAGGGCTGCTGCCGAGGTTCTCCTACTTGCTCGACGTGACCTTGTAGCTCTTGGTCGAGCACGCGTAGGGCTCGACCGTCTCCCACACGGTGCCGGTGCTCAGGACCGACGCTGAGCAGGACGGCGTGGGCTTCACCGTGGAGTCGGGATACTTCGTCGGCCCGAACAGGCCCTTGATCCCGAACGTCGTCTTCGCGGCGACGGCCTGGACGTTCTCGGGCGTGATCGGCTTCTTCGCCTTCTGCACACCCTTGATCGCCTGGATCAGCATGTCGGCCGCGAAGTACGAAGCCGCGATGTCGGACGAGATCTTCGTGCCGGGCTTGTACGCCTCGATGGCGGCCTTCATCTTGGTGGACGCCGGGCTCGTGTCATTGAGGGGCAGGAACGCCACACTCGAAAGGCTGTTCGCCATCGGCTTGACCAGGATGTCCGAGTAGAGAGGGCTCTGGAAGATTCCTTTGAAGCCCGCCGCGACCAACCCTGTGTACACGGGGATGCAGTCGACGGCGAGGAGGCACACCAAGAGGTCAGGTTCTTTGCCGTTGGCCGACGTCATGAGCGTCTGGACGAACGGCGTGACGTCGGGGAGTGGCGGCGGCGGGAGCAAGCCCTCGGCGTACCCGACCTTGAAGCCGGCGCCCTTGTACGCCACCTGCTGGGTCGAGACCGCGATCTTTCCCGAGTCGGTCTCGTTCGAGAAGAGCGAGGCGGTCGGGGTCTTCTTCCCGGTCTTCCCAGTCACGTACTTGTAGGCCTGAAAGCCGTTGTCACCCATGACCTTCGGGTTGCTCGGCAGGAGACAGCCGTTGTAGCCGAAGCCATAGAGCTTCGTGCTCGGGGTGACGCTGTTCACGCAATACGTTGAGTCGAACGCCCAGCCGAAGTACGGCACGTGCTGCTGGTTGAAGTAGTCGCCCGGGTTGTACTGCGAGAAGTCGGGCACGATCGCGAAGACTTCGTCCTGAGTGACGAGCTGGCGCCCAACCGAGAGCGCGGTTGCCGCGTCCTGCTTGTCGTCGATGTAGTTCGTGTACTCGAACGTGACGTTCTTGACTTCCTTGTTCGTGTTTGCCAGCTGGAACCGGGCCTGGGCGCCGATGTCCCCGTTCGGGAAGTTGTTCTTCAAACCGAAGCCGCCGACCTTCATGGTCGTGCCGTCGTAGCCGCGAACCGAGGACTGCCCTTGTGCGGCTCCGGGCGCAATGAGGATGGAGGCCACAACGGTCAGTACGGCAACGAAGCCGACGCCGGTGACCCGCTTCGTCTTGCGTGTGGACATGTGGAATCCCCCTGATAGGTGTGTGCGACCGCACTCCGGCAGCGCCGCGTACCCTACCGTGGTCGCTCCGGCGAATGTGGGCGCGCGCGGCTGCGCTATTCGGGCAGCCGGAATTCTTGGCCGACCAGTTTTTCGGACAACGCCCAAAGACGCTGGGCTCCCTCGGGATCCCGCGCCCAGGGCGCGTGCTGGTCGGTCACCTGGCAGTCGGCGACATAGGTGCCACCACGGGCCTCGAGCTCAGGGGCGGTGGCCGCCCACACCGTGGTGGCCGCCCCCTGCTCGAGGCTCTTGCGGGGCGGCATGCCGCCCGACGGGCTGCGCTTCGCCCGCTCCTGGAGCGCCGCCATGTCGTCGTGGGTCATGTATCGGCCCAGCTCGGTGGCGATCATGCCGGGGTGGACCGCGTAGGAATGCACGCCACGATCGGAGAGGCGGCGGTCGAGCTCCACGCTGAACAGGATGTTGGCGGTCTTCGACTGGCCGTACGCCCCGAACTTGTCGTACTCGCGGCGCTCGAAGTTGGGGTCGTCCCACACGATGTCGGACCCGACGTGGCCACCCGAGCTGAGGTTCACCACCCGCGACGGCGCGCCGGCCAGGAGCGCGGGGACGAGCAAGCAGGTGAGCATGAAGTGGCCGACGTGGTTGGTGCCGAACTGGAGCTCGAAGCCCTCGGCGGTGTGCTCGAACGGGGTGTACATCACGCCCGCGTTGTTGATCAGCAGCTGCAGCTCGTGGTGCGCGTCGAGATACCAGGCGGCGAACGCGCGCACGCTGTCGAGCGACGTGAGGTCGAGCATGCCGCCTTCGAGCTCGGCGCCGGGCACGCGCTCGCGGATCGAGTCGGCGGCCTCCCGCGTACGCTCGGCGTTCCGTGCGGCGAGGACGACGTGAGCGCCCGCGGCCGCGAGCGCACGAGCGGTCTCCACCCCGATCCCGGCCGACGCGCCCGTGACAACGGCGATCGTGCCGCTCAGGTCGATGCCGTCGATCACGTCGTCGGTGGTGGTCTCGAACCCGTAGCTCATGCGGTCGCTTGCTCCTTGGTCGCGTCCTTGATCACGGCGACGAGCTTCGCGATGCGGTCGTCGGTCGCGGCGTAGCCGGGGAAGTAACAGCACACGCGCTGCGAGATGGCGCCGAACCGATCGACGATCTCCTGCGCGCACTCGTCGGGAGTCCCGACGACCGCGAGCGTGCGCACCATCGTGTCGTCGACGAGGCCCGACATCTCTCGCCACTCACCGCGCTTCGACATCGCGTTCAGCTCGGGCTGGAGGTCACCCCACCCTTCGACGTCGAGCACCGGCCGGTACGACGGCGTGGACCCGTAGAACGAAAGAAGCCCCTTCACTCCGTTGGTCGCGGCGACGATCTCATCCTCGGTCTCCCCCATCGCGACAATCGCCTCGCAGATGATCTCGACGTCGCCGGGCTCGCGTCCACCCTTCGCCAACCCACGCGCGACCGCGGGCACCGTGCGCTCCTGCAGGTGGCGCGCGCTGTTGAACGGCATCACCAGTATCCCGTCGGAGACCTCGGCCGCGATCTCGGTCATGCGCGGGCCCAGCGCGCCGACGAGCACGGGCGGCGGGCCGTAGGGATTCGGACCGGGATCGAACGTGGGCGTCATCAACGTGTGCGTCGTGAACTCACCCCGGAAGTCGAGCGGTGCCTCACCCTCCCACGCCGCGAGGATCGCTTTGATCGCGAGCACGATCTCGCGCATCCGCGCTGCCGGTCGCGACCACGTGGCACCGAAACGGCGCTCGATCTGCGGTTTGATCTGGGAGCCGAGGCCGAGCCGGAACCTTCCCTTCGACAGCACTTGCAGGTCGTACGCGGCGTTGGCGAGGTGCATCGGGCTGCGGGAGAACGCGATGGCGACGTTCGACATGAGGTCGACACCGGCGTTCGCGGCCGCGTCGGCCGCCAGCACGAGTGGGAAGAACACGTCGTGCTGGCCCTCGAAGGTGAAGATGCCGTCGACACCGGTGGCCGCGAGCTCGCGCGCTCGGCGGGCCGAGTCGTCGAACGGGCCCGAGAGGAGCACCTCGACCTTCACGCGTCGCCCTTCATGCGTCCTCCCTTGCCACGTCGAAGCGCTCGTAGTAACGGGAAAAGCGCTCGGCGACCTCGGCACGGTCGAGGCCGAAATCGGCGAGCCGGTACGTGTGCGTTCCGTGTACCCCTTGGGGTTGCTCCGCCGAGTGCGCGCGCATCGTCTGTTCCGCTTCCGGCGAGAGCTCGCGTCCGAACGTGCCGTACATGTCGCGCACCGCGCCGACCGGATCGCGGACGAGCTGCTCGTACGGCATGTCGTGGAACACCGAGTTGGGGTTGGCATCACGGAAATCGAGCACGCGGTTGCACATCTCCTCGACGAGCATCGGCCAGTGCTCGGCGATGTACTCGTGGTGGTCAACGTCGCTGAATGTTCCCGTGAGCGACTCGACGAGGCTCAATACGGACGCCACCGCCTTCACCGGGTCGCGATGCGTGACGACGAAGCGCGCGTCCGGGTAGGTGTCGGCGAGCGCGTCCATGTAGAAGCAGTGCACGGGCGTCTTGAGCTGCCAACCGCCGGGATACTGCAACTGCAGCACCTGCAGCACCTGCCGGTGATAGGCGTACGCAGGATGCGCGTCGGCCGCCAGCATCCAGGCGTCGTAGTCGGGCACGTTGAAGCAGGTGGAAAGGCTCGCGGAGAGGAAGTGCTGCGCGAGCAGCACCGAGCACTCGATCGGCTGGTCGGGCGGGTCGTAGTGCATCGCCTTGAAGCCCGGGTTCAGCAGGTCGAGCATGCCGGCGCCCGCGCGCGCGGCCTCGAAGCGCGGATCGGAGTCGTACGAGTCCTTCGTCGGCGGCGGCACCGACTGGCTCGCTTCCCACCCGAGCAGCGACCGGTTCTCGGTGTCGCACGCGAGCAGCTGGCTGAGCGCGGTGGTGCCGGTGCGAGAGAGGCCGACGATCACGATCGGTTCGTGGATCGCGTCGGTCGCGAGCTCGGGGTGCTGCTTGTGCCAGTCGGTGACGCGGAGCCGGTTCGTGAGATTGCCGCGACACTGGCCGTCGAGCACGCCGAGCCCGAGCGGCGTGAGCCCGGCCTGCCTGGTGCCCGAGGCGTAGACGCGCTCGAGCCCGTCGCGGAACGACGGGTGGCCGAAGTCGTCGAGGCCGACCTCGGCCGACACCTCTTCGAGCATGCGGTCGACGGCGGACGTCGTGTCTTCGGCCATGCGAGTCAGTTCCAGTCGGCGAAGTCGCCCAGCACGGCTTCGGTGCGCGCGAGCTCGTCGGGGTCGGCGGTGGTGGGCACGAGGAAGAACTCGTCGGCGCCGGCGTCACGCGCGTTCGCGACCGTGCGACGCAGCGCTTCGGGACCGAAACATGTGGCCATCGACGCCGCGCCCTGTCCGATGGCATCGCCGAAGATCTTCAGGTAGTCGTAGGCGTAGGAACGCAGCTGCTCCTCGGCGTTGTCACCCAACGCGTACCAGATGCTCGACGAGAGGTGCGGCGGTTCGGCGCGGCCGGCGTCGCGCCACGCGTCGCGGATCTGCGTGAACGCGGCGGCCATCACGTCGCGGCTGCCGTCGAGCGTCCACGCGCCGTCGATGCCCGCCGCCCAGCGCGCGGCGCGGGCGATCCCCTTCGGCCCGAAGACTCCGGCGATGAGCGGAGGGCCGCCCTTCTGCACCGGTGGAGGACCGACGGGGTCGCCACCCTCGAAGGGGGGCTCGCCGCTCCAGATGCGCCGCATGGTCGCCACCTGCTCGTCCATGCGCGGGAAGCGGCGCGCAAACGACGCGTTGATGGCGCGGTAGTCCTGCTCGCGTCCTCCGATACCGACACCCATGGTGAGGCGCCCGCCCGAGAGCACGTCGACCGACGCCATCTGCTTCGCGACGGCGACGGCATCGTGGGCAGGCAGGATCACGATCGTCGTCCAGAGCCGCACTCGTTCGGTGAGCGCGGCGGCGGCCGCGAGCTGCACGGTGATGTCATGGCTCGTGTAGGTGATGCGCTCGGGCACCGCGAGGCTCGTCCACAGGCGCCCTTCGTCCACGCCTCGGCACCAGCCGAGCACGTCGGGGCGCGTGTGCGGGAGCATCGTGGGCAGCGTCATGGACAGGTTCACAAGTCGGGAAGGTATGGTCCCCTCCCGACGACCGCAAGACGGGAGCCCATGCGATGAAGCCAATGCGATGAAGCTGGGGGTCGTGTTCGGGTATTGGGGTGCCTCACCGCGTCCCGGGTTCGTGGAACTGGCACAAGACGCCGAGCGTCTGGGCTACGACTCCGTGTGGGTGGCGGAGTCATGGGGCAACGACGCGTTCACCTTCGGCGCATGGGTCGCCGCGCACACCGAGACCATCAAGATCGGTACGGGCGTGGTGCAGCTCGCGGCACGTACGCCCACCGCGACGGCAATGGCCGCGGTGACGCTCGACCACCTGTCGAACGGCCGTCTGATTCTCGGGCTCGGCGTGTCGGGGCCCCAAGTCGTCGAGGGGTGGTACGGGCAACCCTCGAACAAGCCGCTGGCGCGCACGCGCGAGTACGTCGAGGTGATCCGGCGCGCGCTCCGGCGCGAGGGTCCCCTCGAGTTCGACGGTGAGTTCTACCCGCTGCCCTACCGCGGGCCCGGCAGCGTCGGGCTGGGTAAGCCACTCAAGATCATGACCCACCCGTTGCGCTCCGAGATCCCGATCTACCTCGGCGCCGAGGGACCCAAGAACGTCACGCAGACCGCTCAGATCGCCGACGGCTGGCTCCCGCTCTACTACTCGCCCTACCGGCAGGAGGTGTACGCAGACCAACTCGAGGGCGCGAAAGAAGGCTTCGGCATCGCGGCGCTCGTGAACATCGCCGTCACCGACGACGTGAGCGCCGCGCTCGCCGGCGTGCGGAGCGGGCTCGGGTTCTACATCGGTGGGATGGGCGCGAAGGGGCAGAACTACCACACCAAGCTCATGGCGCGAATGGGCTACGAGGAAGAGGCATATCGCGTGCAGGACCTCTTCTTCGAGGGCAAGCGCGAGGAAGCGATCGCAGCGGTGCCCGAGGAGTTCGCCGACGAGATCTCGCTGGTCGGGCCGCCGTCGCGCATCCGCGAGCGGTTGGAGGCGTGGCGCGCGAGCCCGGTGACCACGTTGTTGGTCGGCGGCCGTGACGCCGAGCAGCTGAAGGTCATCCGCGACCTGGTGCTCGAGTAGCGGTCATGGCAACGGTCACGGTCGAGGACGTCGCGACGCACGTCAAGCAGATCACGCTCAACCGGCCCGAGCGGCTCAACGCGCTCAACTTCGAGCTCACCGCCGAGTTGCACGACGCGCTCGACGCGGTGGGCACCGACTCGGAGTGCCGCGTCGCCATCCTCACCGGGGCCGGCCGGGGCTTCTGCGCCGGCCTCGACCTCAAGGACTTCGGCACGCCGCCTGCGCCGGGCGAGCACCCGCACGTCCACGCGGGGATCGGCGGCCAGGAGTTCATGGCCAACCTCACCGTGCACATGCGATCGACGCCGCAGATCATCGTCGCCGCGGTGAACGGTCCCGCGTACGGCGGCGGGCTCGGGATCGCGGCCGCCGCCGATCTCCGGATCGCCGGGGAGTCGGCCACGTTCTGCTCCGCATTCATCCGCACCGGGCTCACCGGCACCGACATCGGAGTGAGCTACACGCTCCCCCGCCTGCTCGGCGCGTCGCGCGCGTTCGACCTCATCGTGACCGGTCGCACCGTCGACGCGATCGAGGCCGAGCATCTCGGTCTCGTGTCCCGCGTGGTGCCCGACGACGCGTTGCACGACGAGGCGATCACGCTCGCGTCGCAGATCGCGGGCTACACCGCGATCGGTCTCCGCATGACCAAGGAGGTCATGTGGGCCAACCTCGACGCGCCGAACATGGCTGCTGCGATCGCGCTCGAGAACCGCAACCAGACGATCGCCGGGCGAACCCCCGAGGTGCAGGCACACATGGACGCGTACCGCGCACCCAGGAGGGGTTGATCCTACCGATGGCACGCCACATGTACCACGACGTCGCGATCGCCGGTGTGTTCAACACGAAGCAGGCGCGCGTGCTCGAGGGGCACGACTCGCGGTCCATCACGTTCGACGCCGGCGTCGGCGCGATCGACGACGCGGGGCTGACGATCCGCGACATCGACGGCGTGATGGGCCAGGGCGGCAACGACTTCCTGTACCAGGCCCGCCTCGGACCAGTGTGGCGCTCGGCGTCGGGCTTCGGCATCCCCGGGATCCTCGACGCCGCGGGCGCAATCGCCGCGGGTCAGACGACAACCGTGCTCGTGAGCGCGGGATCGGCCGGCGTGTACACGGAGCGCTCGTCCACCGCGCCGTGGACCCGGCCCGCGAACGAGTTCGTCGCTCCGTTCGGCATGTTCACCGCCGCCGAGTTCGCCCTGATGGCGCGGCGGCATATGCACCTGTACGGCACCAAGCCAGAGGCGCTGGCCGCCGTCTCCGCGACGATCCGCAACAACGGGCACGTCAACCCCGAGGCCGTCTACTTCGGGCGCGGACCGTTCACGCCCCAGGACGTTCTCGACAGCCGGATGGTTGCCGACCCGTTCCACCTCCTCGACTGCTCGATGACGTCGGAAGGCGGGTGCGCGCTCCTGCTGACGACTGCGGAGCGCGCCCGCGACCTCCCGAAGCCGTCCGTCGTCATCCTCGGCGGCAGCACCGACCACTACGGGCCTGCGTACCAACATCCGCCGGCGTGGGATCTCGGCGGCAACAAGCGCGCCGATCTGGTCGCGGGGATGGTGGGCCGCCGGGCCGCCGAGGTCGCGTTCGCGATGGGCGGGCTCGGCCCCGACGACGTCGACGTGTGCGAGTTCTACGACCCCTTCTCGTTCGAGATCATCCGGCAGTTCGAGGCGTTCGGCTTCTGCAAGGAAGGCGAAGGCGGCGACTTCGTGCTCGACGGCACCATCGAGCCCGGGGGCCGGTACCCGATCACCACCGACGGCGGCCTCATGTCGTTCAGCCACGGTGGCGCCATGGTGCAACTGCTCCAGCGCGTCATCCGCGGCGTGCAGCAGGTGCGCGGCGAGTGCGCGACCCGGCAGGTCGAAGGCGCCGAGGTTGCGCTGTGTACGGGAGGTGGCGCGGGTGCGCTCTTCACCGACGTGCTCCTCCTCGGCAAGGATTCCGCGTGACCCTGCTCGTGCCGCAGACCGGCGAGATCAGCGGTCCCTACCCGAGCGAGCTCTCGCAGCCGTACTGGGACGGCTGCGCGCGCGGCGAGCTGCGGTTCCAGCGCTGCGCGTCGTGCGGCCTCGCGACGCATACGCCCGCGTTGATCTGCGCGCACTGCACGTCGCGGGAGCTCGCGTGGGAGGCGAGTGCGGGCACCGGTTCGGTGTACAGCTGGACCACAGTCTGGCGTCCGCAGACGCCCGCGTTCGTCGTGCCGTACCAGCCCATCATCGTTGACGTCGACGAAGGATTTCAGATGTTGTCGAACCTGGTCGGATGCGAGCACGACGCCGTCCACATCGGCATGCGCATAACCGTCGAGTTCCACACCATCGCCGACGGCACGATGCTGCCCTACTTCCGACCGAAGGTGTGAGGTTCGCGAACATGCCGGTGCCCGACCACGTTGCGATCGCCAACCTCGTGTACCGCTACGCGGAGCTGATCGACGCGGGCGACTTCGACGGCATCGGCGAGCTGTTCGCCGACGCGGTGATCACAGCCGTTGGCTCCGACGTGTCGTGGCGCGGCGGTCAGGCGATCACCGAGATGTACGTCGACGGCACACGCCGCTACCCCGACGGCACGCCGCGCACGAAGCACGTCACCACGAACCTCGTGATCGATGTCGACGACGCGCGCGAGCTCGCGACCTGTCGCTCGTACTTCACGGTGCTGCAGCAGACCGATGGGGTGCCGCTCCAGCCGATCATCGCCGGCCGCTACCACGACGAGTTCCGCCGCGCCGTCCAGTGGCACTTCACGCGCCGCCACATGATCGTCGACCTCGTCGGCGACCTCTCCCAACACCTCCTCTTCGAATATCGCCGCCCCGACTGACCACGAACCTGCGTCACCTGTGGGCGCTCTACGACCATGAACGACGCAAGTTGGAGAGGGTGGCGCTAGCGGTGCGCTTCCCACACGCGGCGAAGGCCGTCCCTCCAACCCACCGTGCACGGGCCGGTGAACGACGCGCGCTTCGCATCGCTTGCGATCGAGCCGCGCAACGTACCGGGAGTCTCGATGACGTTCACGACCGCGTCCTTTCCCGTGAGCTCGCCCATGTAGCTCGCCCACTCCTGCACGGCCACGCCCTCGTCTCCCGCCCAGTTCACGACGGTCGCGGGCACGCCGGCCGCGTCCAGCAGCGCCTCCGTCTGCGCGTTGATGTCGTCCTGGTGGATGAGGCTGTACGGGCACGGGTCCCAGCGCGTCGTGATCGGGTTCCCCGTCGCGATCGCGTCGAGGTGCATCGTGGGCAAGCCGCCATTCGGCCCGTACGACGCGTTCATGCGCGCGATCACCACCGGCAGGTCGAGCGAACGCGCGCAGTACCGCGCGACGGCCTCCTGCGCGATCTTCGACATCGAGTACGTCGGCGAATGCGCGGCGTTCACCTCGCCGATCGGATCAGTCTCGAGGAACACGTGCAACGGATCCTCTTGCGGGCGGTACACCGAGTGCGTCGACATCACCAACGCCCCCTTCGCCGTGCGGCAATGTGCGAGCAGGAGCCCGGTACCTTCGGCGTTCACGCGTATGGCGTGGTCGAAGTCGAGGCCGGGGCCCATGAACGCGGCGAGATGCAGCACGTACGTGAAATCGTCGGGCAACTCCGAGAAGTCGCCGTCGCCGACGTCGCACACGAGGGTAGTCACCCCGATCGCGTCGACCTGTTCCCGCGTCGCGGGATCACCGAAGCGCGCGATCCCCCATACCTCGTTGTCACGGGCGAGATACTCCGCGAGCGGGAACGCGATCTGACCGGCCGGGCCGGTGAGCAGGATCTTCTCGCCAGTGAGCATGCGCTCAGGTGGCGACGGACCCGAAGTCGGCGAAGCCGCTCGGCGCGTGCCGGCCCACGTTGGTGTGCTCGAACAGTCCGTAGCCCTCGGCGCCGTTGCACGTGGCCTTGGCGACGTGGTCGAGCAGGCCGAAGCCGAGCCGAGCGAGGATCTCCGGATCGTTCAGGTCGTAAGTGACGCGGTCGACCCAGCCCTCGCCCATCCAGCGGCCGTGGTTCCAGTCGTCACCGCCGTAGCCCGAACCGAGACCGAGCGCGACGAACCCGAGCGTCTCGAACTCGACGTCGAACGGCTTGTGGCTCTCGTCGCGCACGTGCATCACTGCACGCTCCGGATGACGCGTGCCCGATCGGTACGAGATCTCCACCTCGGGCCATCCGAGTTGCTCGACGCGTCCGTCGGGCCACACACGCACGGCTTCGTTGATCCCGCGGTTGCCGTCGGCGTCTTCCTGTGCGATCGCGAAGAAGAAGAAGTCGTCGAAGCGCGTGGGCGTGTAGAGCCACCAGAAGCTGCGGCCTCCGGGAGTCTCGTCGGGCCGACCGGGCGGGGGTTGCTCGCCCACGGGGCGGATGCCCCACGAACGGTCACGGCACCCGACCCACACGTCGGGCGAGACCTCCCACTCCGCGTCGTCGACCTTCATCCAGCCTTCCCACGTGCCCGCCTGCGCGAAGCGCGCCGCGTCGAGGATGATGCGGCCGCCGGCGCGTGTCTGGTGCCGGGGCTCCTCGTGCGCGGGGAACGAGGCGTTCCACGTGAGGTCGAAGGTAATCCCCTGGTCCTTCGCGTCGCACGTGAGGCGGAGCTTCTGCAGCGGTTCGAGCACCTCGATGCGGTACGGGCCGACTTCTTGGACCATGCGGTTGTCACCCAACGCGTCCGACATGCGCACCGCCACCTGCTTGCCCGGCGTCGCGACGGTCGCATACGCGTCGATCACGCCGAGGTTCGGGTACACCCCGAGCCCGGTCACGAGGAACACCTCGCCGGAGCGATCCTGCGCGTTCCAGTACGAACGGTCGTACGAGTTGCGGTCGCTCGACTCCATATAGCGCATGGACATCGGCACCTGGTGGACGGGGTAGTCGTCGAGCGGGACGGGCACGGCAGTCCTCCTGGGTCGCTTCCGTTGTCGCGGTCAGGTCAACGCATCACGAGGCCGCCGTCGGCAGCCAGTACTTCACCGGTGATGAAGCTTCCGGCGTCGGAGACGAGCAGGAGCGCGGGCCCCACCATCTCGTCGGCGTGGGCGGCGCGCGCCATCGGGGCGGCCTTCGCCATGATCTCCTGATACTCGGGCGGGTTGTTCCGAACCATGTCGGTGTCGACGGTGCCCGGTGCGAGCGCGTTCACACGGATACCGAATGGTGCCCACTCGCGTGCCATCGCACGGGTGAAGGCGTGCATGCCGGCTTTCGCGGCCGAGTACATCGAGACGTTGGTCGACGCGAGGAACGCACCTGCGGAGAGCACGTTCACCACCGCCGCGCACGGGCTCTCCTTCAGATACGGGAGCGCAGCCTGGATGAGGAAGATGGGCCCGCGCAGGTTCACGCCGAACGACTTCTCCCACGCCTCGGGCGTGAACTCCCCGAGGGGCTGCGTGAGCGCGTTCGCGGCGTTGTTCACGACGATGTCGAGACGTCCGAAACGGTCGACGGTCGCGTCGACGAGCTCCTGCACCCCCGCCAGTTCGCCCATGTGGGTGGCAACGCCCAGCGCCTCTCCGCCCATGGATTCGAGGTGGGCCTGGGTCTCGGCGCAGGCGTCGGCCTTGCGGCTCGCGACGACGACTTTGGCGCCCGCGGACACGTAGCCCTCGGCGATGGAACGGCCGATGCCGCGCGTTCCCCCGGTGACGATGGCGACCCGGTCGGTGAGGTCGAACAGCGTCGCCAGCTTCTCCTTGTCCATCGCGCCGCATCGTGACCGACCCCCTGTCGCGTTGTCAACGCGGGACACTCCTGGGACACTTGACCGATGACGGACTTCTCAGAACGGTACGGGTCCTGGGCACTGATCGCGGGCGCGTCGATGGGGATCGGCCGGGCGTTCTCCCACGAGGCCGCGCGGCGCGGCCTGAACGTGGTGATGCTCGCCCGGGGCGAGGACCTGCTGCGCCAGACCGCCACCGAGGTCAGAGGGGAACACGGCGTCGAGACACGTCCGGTCGTCGCCGACCTCGCCGATCCCGCGATCGGGACGGTCGTCGCCGACGCCACCGCGGATGTCGAAGTCGGTCTCCTCGTCTACAACGCGACCATCGCCATGCACGGGCGCTTCCTCGACGTTCCGCTCGAGGACCAGCTCGCGAGCGTGGCGGTGAATTGTGCGACGCCGATCGTCCTCGTCAATCTCTTCGGCAAGCCGATGGTCGAGCGCGGGCGCGGCGGGATCGTGCTCGTCGGCTCGAATGGTGGTATTGCGGGCGCGATCAACTTCGGCACCTACAACGCGGGCAAGGCGTTCGAGTGGATCCTCGGCGAAACGCTGTGGGCCGAGTTGGGCGACGAAGGCGTCGACGTCACCACGATCCTGGTCGGCCCCACGCTCTCGCCCAACTACGCCGCGTTCCAGGCCACACTCGACCCCGCCCTGGCCGGCAATCGCGAGTCGGACGATCCGCTCGACCGCGCCCGCGCTCGGCTGCTGTACCCGTCGTCGCCGGAGGAGGTCGCCGTCGCGAGCTACGACCAGCTCGGCGCCGGGCCGGTGTGCTTCTCGCATCCCGACGACGAGTTCATCGCCGGGGCCACGTTGGCCTTGCCCCGCGACGAGGCCGTCGCCGTCTGGCGCGGCTTGCAGGAGACCGCCACCCGCACACCCGATCGCATCGCCCGCTAGGGGAAAGTGTCGTACCCATGGGGTTGAATAGGCACCGATGACTTCCCCGTCACGGCAGCTCACGCTGGGGCCCACGGTCGCGGGTGATCCGCACCCGGCGCTGGCCGGGTTCCACCCTGCCGTCGCGGAGTGGTTCCGGCGCCGCTTTCCCGAAGGGCCCACCACACCGCAGGCGGAGGGCTGGCCCCGCATCGCCGCGGGCCACGACACGCTGATCGCCGCGCCCACCGGGTCAGGCAAGACGCTCAGCGGGTTCCTCGTGTGCATCGACCGCCTGTACCGCGCGCACGAGCAGGGCGAGGAGATCGAGGGCTCGACACGGGTCGTCTACGTGTCGCCCCTGAAGGCGCTCGCCGTCGACATCGCCGAGAACCTCGAGCGGCCGCTCGCCGAGATCGCCGCCGTCGCCGCGGAGATCGGTTTCGACGCGCCCAAACTGCGCGTGGCCGTCCGCACCGGCGACTCCACCAGCTCCGAGCGCGCCGCGATGCTGCGCCGGCCGCCGAGCTTCGTGGTCACCACGCCAGAGTCGCTGTACTTGCTCGTCACGAGTGCGCGCGGACGCGAGCTGCTGAAGACCGTCGAAACGATCATCGTCGACGAGATCCACGCGGTCGCGCGCGACAAGCGCGGCGCGCACCTCGCGCTCACGCTGGAACGGCTCGAAGCCATCTGCGACCGGCCACCGCAACGCGTCGGCCTCTCCGCGACTCAGCGACCGGTCGAGACCATCGCTCGGTTGCTCGTCGGCACCCGGCCCATCCCGCAGATCGTGGACGCCGGCCACCAACGCAATCTCGACCTCGCGCTCGAGCTCCCCGAAGGTGAGCTCGAAGCCGTCATGTCCGCCGAGCAGATGGGGGACGTGCTCGACCGGATCGCCGAGCTCGTGGGCGAACACCGCACCACGCTCGTGTTCGTCAACACGCGCCGACTCGCCGAGCGGCTCGCCCATCAGCTCGGTGAGCGCCTCGGTGACGGTGCAGTTTCCGCGCACCACGGCAGCCTCTCGAAGGACCGCCGCTACCGGGTGGAGACTCGCCTCCGCGCCGGTGACCTGCGCGCCCTCGTCGCCACCGCGTCGCTGGAGCTCGGCATCGACATCGGCCCGGTCGAGCTCGTGTGCCAGATCGGCTCACCTCGCAGCATCGCCACCTTCCTCCAGCGCGTCGGCCGCTCCAACCACAGTCGCGCCGGCACACCGAAGGGTCGGCTGTTCCCGATGACCCGCGACGAGCTCGTCGAGTGCACCGCACTCCTTGCTGCCGTGCGCGCCGGCAAGCTCGACGCCATCCAACTGCCGCGCGTGCCGCTCGACATCCTCGCCCAGCAGATCGTGGCCGAGGTCGGCGCGCAGGAGTGGCGTACCGACGATCTCTTTGCACTCGTGCGGCGTGCCGCGCCGTTCGCCGAGCTCGAGCGCGCCGAGTTCGACGAAGTGGTAGCGCTCGTCTCCGACGGCATCCAGACCGGCCGCGGCACGCGCGGCGCGTATGTACACCACGACGCGATCAACGGCGAGGTACGCGGCCGCAAGGGCGCTCGGCTCGCCGCGCTCACGTCGGGTGGCGCCATCCCCGAGAACGGCGACTACCGCGTGGTCGCCGAGCCCGACGACACCTTCATCGGCACCGTCAACGAAGACTGGGCGGTCGAGTCGATGGCGGGCGACATCTTCCTGCTGGGTACCCACTCCTGGCAGATCCGACGGATCGAAGCCGGGGTGGTGCGGGTGCGAGACGCCGGCGACGCCGCGCCCACTGTTCCCTTCTGGATGGGCGAGGCACCGGCGCGTACCGACGAGCTGTCGGCCGAGGTGTCGGAACTCCGCAAGCGGGTCGACGGCTTTCTCGCGCGTGGCGATCCCGACGGCGCCCGCGCGTGGCTCATCAACACGACCGGCATCGGCCCCGAGGCGGCGACGATGGTCGTCGACTACCTGGCGGTCGGCCGCGCAGTGCTCGGCGCGATGCCCACACTCGACTGTCTCGTGCTTGAACGGTTCTTCGACGAGACCGGTGGCATGCAGCTCGTCGTGCACTCGCCGTACGGCGGGCGCATCAACCGCGCGCTCGGCATCGCGCTCCGCAAGCGCTTCTGCCGCACGTTCAACTTCGAGCTGCAAGCGGCGGCCACCGACAACGCGGTCGTGCTGTCGCTCGGCCCGCACCACAGCTTCCCCCTCGCCGACGTGCCCCGCTATCTGAGCAGCCAGGCGATCGACGACACCCTCGAGCACGCGATCCTCGACTCCCCGATGTTCCAGGCGCGTTGGCGCTGGAACCTCAACCGCTCGCTCATGGTCCTGCGCAACCGCGCCGGGCGGAAGAACCCGCCTCCCATCCAGCGGATGGAGGCCGACGACCTCATGGTGGCGGTGTTCCCGCAGGCCGCGGCCTGCCAGGACAACGCCGTCGGCCCCATCGAGATCCCCGACCACGTGCTCGTCCGCCAGACCATCGCCGACACCCTCTACGAGGGGCTCGATGCCGACGGCCTGCGCGCCCTTCTCGAGCGAATCGAGAACGCCGAGGTCACCGTGCACTTCGCGGAGACCACGGAGCCTTCGGTGCTCTCACACGAGATCCTCACCGCGCGGCCGTACGCGTTCCTCGACGACGAGGAGTTCCAGAACCGCCGCACGAACGCGGTCACGCTGCGACGCGGGTTGTCGGTCGACCTCGCGTCGATCGGCGCGCTCGAACCGGCCGCGATCTCCCAGGTCCACTCCGAGATCAAGCCCGACCCGTCGACGGCCGACGACCTGCACGACCTGTTGAGCTCGCTCGTCGTCACCCGCGCACGCGACGAGTGGCGTGAGTATTGGGACGAGCTCGTCACGCGCGGGCGAGGGCGCGTGCTCCAGCGGGAGGGCATCGAACTCTGGTGTACCACGGAGGCGTCCGGCGACGCCGACCGCGCCATCGCAGGCGAAGAGGGCGCGATCGCCACCGTCTTGCGTGGCCACCTCGAGATCGCCGGCATCACTTCGGTCGACCGGCTCGCCGACGTCACCACGCTGACCGTGTCACGTGTCGAAGCCGGGCTCGCGGTGCTCGAACACGAAGGCTTCGCGTTGCAAGGGCGCTACACCTCCACCACTACTGGGGACGCGCCGGGCACCGAGTGGGTGTCACGGCGCCTGCTCGCTCGCATGCACTCCTACTCGCGACGCACGCGCCGTCAGGGTGTCGAGCCCGCCACCGCGCAAGACTTCATGCGCTTCCTCCTCCGGTGGCAGCACGTCGCGCCCGGCACCCAGCTCGCCGGCGAACCCGGCCTCGCGGCCGCGCTCGAACAGCTCCAGGGCTACGAGGCCGCGGCGGTCGCGTGGGAACCCGACCTGCTTGCGCGCCGTCTCCGCAACTACGACCCCGCCTGGCTCGACCGCCTCTGCCACGACGGCGAGGTCGGTTGGCTCCGGCTCACGCCACGAGCGCGCGACGACGCCAACACCCCTGCCGGCGCCCCGTCGAAGGCCACGCCGATCACCATCGTGTTCCGCAACGATCTGGGTTGGCTGCTGGAAGCGGCTCGGAGTGGCAGTGGCGACCCGGCCGAACCTGCTGTGGGCGCGACTGCCGAGGTGGTCGAGGTGTTGCGCGAGCGCGGGGCGTGCTTCGCCACCGAGCTCGGTGAGGCGACGAACCGTCTCCCTGAAGACATCGAGCGCGCGCTCTGGGACGGCGTCGCGCGCGGCCTGCTCACTGCCGACGGGTTCGGCGCGATCCGCGCCCGTGTGAACGGCAGCCGCAACGGCACCGATGCCCGGCGGCTGTCGCGACTGTTGCGCGGCTCCCGCGCGCCGGGGCCCGCCGCCGGACGCTGGTCACTCGTTCCCGCGACCGGCACCGACATCGACCGCGACGAGCTCGCGGAAGCCGTCGCCGAACTCCTCCTCAACCGCTGGGGTGTGATATTCCGCGACGTCGCCTTCCGCGATTCGGTGCGCTTCCCGTGGCGCGATATCCAGTGGGCGTTGCGCCGGCTGGAAGACCGTGGGCTCGTGCGCGGCGGACGGTTCGTCACCGGCTTCACCGGCGAGCAGTACGCACTCCCCCACGCGCTCGAGCAGCTCGCCCAGGTTCGCAAGCTCGAACGCTCCGGTGAGCGCGTCGTACTGAACGCAACCGATCCCCTCAACCTCGTTGGGGTGGTGGTTCCCGGCACGACGGTGCCGGCGGTCCGCACCCGCCAGGTCGTGTACGTCGACGGCGTCCCCGAGGAGCTCGTTGCCGCCGAGGCGCGCAGCGCGTGAACGCGAGCGAACGGATCCGGCGATCCGTCGAGACCTTGCGCTCGGTGATGCAGTTCCGGCGGATCGAGCTCGATCCCGTCGCGCGGCGCCTCGCGCGCGCCGCCGATATAGCTGACCACCGGAAGATAGCGCGCCGACGGTTACCGCGCGGCGTGTTCGACTACGTCGACGGCGGCGCGGAAGACGAGATCACTCTCACCGCGAACACCGCCGCGTTCCGGCGGATCGAGTTCCGGCCGCGCGTCCTACGCGACGTCGGCACCGTCGACCCGTCGACCACGCTGCTCGGCCGCCCGTTGCCGATACCGCTCGTCCTCGCGCCCACCGGGTTCCCGCGCAGCGTGCATCCCGACGGCGAGCTCGCAACCGCGCGCGCTGCGGCGCGCGCCGCCCTCCCGTACACACTCTCGACGCTGAGCACGTACTCCATCGAGGAGGTCGCCGCCGCGGCCACCGGACCGCACTGGTTCCAGGTGTACGTCTGGCGAGACCGCGGCATGGTCAAGGAGATGATCGAGCGCGCCGCGGCGTCGGGGTACGAGGCGATCGTGGTCACGGTCGACACCGCAGTTCTCGGGCGACGCGAGCGTGACGTGCGTCGCGGCTTCACGATGCCTCCCAAGCTCGGGATCGACACGATCATCGACGGCGCGTTGCACCCGGCCTGGACCTGGCACTTCGTCCGCTCCGATCCGATCCGGTTCGCCAACGTCGTCGGACGCGACGTCGGCGACGGCAGCAGCCCGGTGGCGATCGCCGACTACATCAATACACAATTCGACCCCTCTCTTTCCTGGCGCGACATCGACTGGATGCGCGGAGTCTGGGACGGCCCCATCGTGATCAAGGGCATCCAGACCGTGGCCGACGCCAAGGTCGCGGCCGACGCCGGGGTGGAGGCCATCGCGCTGTCGAACCATGGAGGACGGCAACTCGACTCGTCACCGGCCATCGTCGATCTGGTCGAGCCGGTTGCCGATGTGGTCGGCGATCGGCTCGAGATCATCTGCGACGGCGGCGTGCGGCGCGGCGGCGACATCGTGAAGGCCGTCGCCCGCGGCGCACGCGCGTGCATGGCCGGGCGTGTGCACCTCTACGGACTCGCGGCGGGCGGTGAACGGGGCGTCACGCACGCGTTGGCGATCCTCGATCGCGACGTCCGACGCACGATGGCGTTGATCGGCGCGAGCACCGTCGGCGACATCACGCGCGACCTCGTCTCGTAGGCATAGCCTTCGGCGCGTGACCACCGCTCGAACCCTCGGCCACCTTGCGCTGCACTACCGACCGGGCGATGAGGCCGGGTCGCGCCGGCTCCTCGAAGATCTCGGATGCACGCTCGTCGACAATGGCCCGCGACCCGGCGCCGACGGCTTCTGCACGGTGCTCGTCGACGACGGATCGGCCAACTACGCCGACAACATCTTGTTCCTTGCTCGCGTCGGTCCGGCGCAGGAGGAGCTCGAACGCGCGATCCAGGAGCAGCTCGGGATCGGCGCCATCGGTGAGGCTCCGGCTGCGACCTCGTTCGCACAGCTCGAGAGGGACGCGCCCGAAGCGGCGTCGCACATCGGAATCCGCTACGCCGAGCTCGAAGCACTCGAGCAGACGCTGCTCACGATCGAGACCGACGCGCGCGAAGGCGGTCCGCTACACGGACGCGTCGAGATCACGAAGTATCGGGCACGACCGCACCTCGACAACGCGGTCGATGCTCGCATCGCGGCGTCGCCCGCGTTCACCGGCGACGAGCGCCCGGCGTTTGCCGACTACTGGGTGCAGTGCTTCGTGAAGACCGACCTCTTCGCCTACGGCATGCTCGTGTTCGGCCAGACAATCGAGCTCGACTACGTGTTCGAACCGTTCTTCGCGCATCCGCCCAAGTTCGGCTGACCGTCATCCACGGTCGGCCCATCACCGGCGGTCGAAGGAACGACGGAGCCGTTCGAGCCGGTCGTCCCAGTTCGCACCCTCTTCGGCCATCCACTGCGCGGCGTCGGCGAGAGGAGCCGCGGCAAAGGAGTAGCGCACTTCGCGACCGTCGCGCGCCGAGGTGACGAGACCGGCGCGCCCCAGTACCTGAAGGTGCTTCACCACGGCCTGGCGGCTGACGGGAATCGTCTCCGCGAGCTCCGTCGCAGTTACCGACTCCGCGCGCGCGACCTCGCCGAGCACGGACCTCCGTGTCGCGTCCGACAGCGCGGAGAACACCGCACCGATCTTGTCGTCACGCGTGGTCATGCCGTGGCGAGCATGGCCTGCGCGCGAGTCTCGCGGACACGCACCACCGAGCCGCCGTCGACGTCGCCAGTGACCGTGATCGTCACCGTGCTCGACGAGCCCGCCGCGGTCTCCGGCCACCACGCGAACGACAACTGGTGACCGTTGTCCACCGCGAGGACGATCACCCGCCGTGCCGCACCGTCGGCTGAGCGGAAGCTCCCGCGCGCCCCGGGGCGCGCCACGATGTCGAGCTCGCCCCCCAACCACCCGCCCAGCCGCGCCGGGTCGACGACCGCCCTCCAGACCTCTTCACTGGAGCTCGGCAGCCTGATCTCACGCTCGACGTGCTCCATGCAGCGCCTCCGCCATCATCCCGAACCTTTGGATCCGCAACCATATAGTTGCACTTCCCGGACTCATGCGCCAGGATAGTGCAACCAATCAGTTGCGTCTCGCCCGATCGCACGCCAGTTCGATATGGAGGTTGCCGTGTCCCAACTCCTCGTCCCCACCGTCCTCGAGCAGAGCCCGCGCGGCGAACGCGCCTTCGACCTCTATTCCCGGCTGCTGAAGGACCGGGTCGTGTTCCTCACGGGCGCGATCGACGAGCAGATCGCCAACCTGATCGTCGCCCAGTTGCTGCACCTCGAATCGGAGGACGCCGACAAGGACATCAAGCTCTACATCAACAGCCCCGGCGGCGACATGAACGCGCTCTTCGCCGTCTACGACACCATGCAGTACGTGCACGCGGACATCGAGACGACGTGCGTCGGACAGGCCGCTTCGGCGGCCGCGGTGCTGCTCGCCGCCGGCGCTCCGGGCAAGCGCAATACCCTCCCCCACTCCCGCATCCTCATCCACCAGCCGCACGGCGGCGCGCAAGGACAGTCGGTCGACATCGAGATCTGGGCGCGTGAGGTGATCGTGCAGCGCGACCACATGGTCGAGATCCTCGCGCGCCATTCGGGTCAGACGGAGGAGCGCGTTCGACAAGACATCGACCGCGACTACATCCTCCGCGGCGCCGACGCGGTCGCGTACGGCCTCGTCGACCACGTCGTCGAGCCCCGAGAGCTCCATCCGACCACGGTGTCGTCCAACGGCTCGAAGCCGCAGTAGTGCGCGTTCTCGTCATTGGCGGTACCCATCTAAGTGGACCGTTTCTCGTCGAAGCACTCGTCAGCGCCGGTCACGAGGTGTTCTTGTGTCATCGGGGCGAGCACGAAGCGCCCCTGCCACCCGAGGTCGCGCACATCCATGGCGACAAGGCAGACCTACATGGTGCGCTCGGCAGCGAGCTCCGCGCGCTCGATGCCGACGTGGTCGTACACATGGTGGCGTTCACGCGTGACGACGGACGCGCGTTCATGGACACGTTCGGTGGGCACGCGGGCCGTGTAGTCGTTCCGAGCAGCGCCGACGTGTACCGCGCGTTCGGGAGAATCCATCGCACAGAGCCGGGCTCTCCCGATCCGGTCCCTCTTCGCGAGGACGCCCCGCTACGCGAGAGGTTGTCGATCCACGGCGAGGAATACGAGAAGCGCTGGGTCGAGGCCGAGGTGCTCCGCGACACGCGTCTCCCGGGCACGGTGCTCCGCTATCCGGCGATCTACGGCCCGGGCGATCGTCGCTTGTCGAAGTATGTGCAGCAGATGGTCGATGATGCGCCGGTCATCCTGCTGGAAGACGGCGAGGACACGTGGCGCTTCGCTCGCGCGTACGCCGCGAACGTCGCGCACGCCGCCCTGCTGGCGGTGACACTCGACCGTTCCGCCGGCGAAGTGTTCAACGTGGCTGAGCAGTACGCGTACACCGAGCGTGAATGGGTCGAGCAAGTGGCCGCGGTCGTCGGTTGGCACGGGGAGATCGTCACCCAACCCGCCGGCGAGATGCCCCCTCGCCCGTTCTCGGGACTCGACTGGCGCCAAGACCTCACGCTCGAGACCGCCAAGATCCGCACCGTGCTCGGCTACACGGAGCCGGTCGACCCTTCCGACGGCATTCGCTCGACCGTCGTGTGGGAACGCGCCAACCCGCCGGCCGCGTGATTGACACACGCTGACCCAGAGGGGATGATGCGCGTCGGCGAGACCCGCGCCGAACCTCCATCGACCTCCCCCAGCGAGGCCAACTACCCGGAGGCAAAGGGGAACGCGTGTCCCCGGGTCGCCGTCCGGAGATCCGGCCGGGCGCGTCGCTGGGGGACGTTTCCCTGGCCGTGGAAGCCCGGATGACGAAGCGGAAGCGACTGAAACAGCTCGTTCGAGCCCGCGCGGCAAAGACCGGCGAGTCGTACACCTCCGCGCGCCGTCACTTCCCGATCCATCCCGTGGAGGAACCACACATGACCACTCCAGACGCCCACATCATCGCCCGGTGCTCGTTCTGCACGAGGACGAACCACGAGGTGGCGAAGCTCATCGCCGGACCCGGCGTGTACATCTGCGACGACTGCATCCGCCTGTGCAACTACTTTCTCGCCGGGGAAGGCAACGCGCCCGCGGCGGGAGCCGAGCGCGGCTACGCGTTCGCCGACTGGCCCGCCGACCGGCTGCTCTCCCTCCTGCCGGGGATCGCGAGAACCGCACACGACGTGGTGGACGATCTCAACGCACAGGTCCGGCGGCTCCGTGACCGCGGTGTGGGCTGGGACCGTATCGGAGAGGCCTTGGGCATTCCTGCCGAAGATGCCGAGACGCGCTTCGCACCGGTGACGTAGTCAGAGTTCACGGCATCGCGATTAGGATGCGCTGCCCAACGCCAGATGTCCCGATGGAGGGGCGCACGCATGCACTCGTTCAGGATGCTCGTCGCGGGAGCGACCACCGTCGGAGCTATGGCCACGCTCGCGCCGACCGCCGACGCTTCAGTATCGATGGCGACGGACGCCGAGAGGTGCGCGCAGGTGACCCTCACGGGACCCGACTTGAGCTCGCTCGGATCCCCGGCGAAGTTCAAGAAGTCGGCGTGGAAGAACGCGGCAAAGGCGTTCAAGAGCGCGGCGAAGGGCACGCCGGCGAACGTGAAGGCCGCGATCAACACGATGGCGGATTACTTCGACAAGGTCGGAAAGGCCGGAAGCGCGAACGCCGCGCTCCAGGTGATCACCGCGAAAGACACGGTCAAGTTCACCAAGGCAACAATCGTTTGGGACAAGTACCTGACGAAGGTCTGTTCCTGACCGGTCAGGATCAGGGCATGGCGACGCCGCCGTTGGGGCGGAGGATCTGGCCGGTCATGAAGCTCGCGGCGTCGCACGCGAGGTAGAGCACCGCGTAGGCGATGTCGTCGGGCTCGCCGACTCGACCGAGCGTCGACCGTTCGCGCATCGGCATCGTAACTTGTTCCTTCACAGCTTCGTCAATGGTGCCGTCGGGCTGGCGCCAGTGGCGGCTGGTCATGCCCGTGATGATGAAGCCGGGAGCAATCGCATTGACGCGCACGCCGAGCGGACCCACCTCGACCGCCAACGTCTTCGTGAGCTGCGCGACCGCCGCCTTCGCCATCGCGTAACACACGATGTTCGGCGCGGGCACGTCGATGGCACCCGACGACATGTTGATGATGCTGCCCGAGCCCTGCCCGATCATCACCCGCGCCGCCGCCTGGCACCCGAAGAACACACCCTTGAGGTTGATGCCGAGCACGCGGTCGAGATCGTCCTCCTTCGTGTCGACCACGAGACTCTCGTGGATGATGCCGGCGATGTTCGCCATCACGTCGACTCGTCCGTGGTCAGCCGCGGCGCGCTCGACGAGGTCGTCGACTTCCGTCTGGACCGAGACGTCGCACTGCGCCGCGGTCGCCCGGCCACCGTCGGACCGGATCGCGTCAGCAACCCTCTCGGCACCATCGGCATTGACGTCGGCGCACACGACCGTCGCACCCACCGCCGCGAGCATCCGTGCGCTCGCCGCACCGATCCCACTCGCCGCACCCGTGACGACGGCAACCCGGCCGTCCAAGTCGAACGCATCACGTGGATCGGTCATGTTCCCTCCAGTGCGTCGCGGACGGCACCACCGAAGGCAGCCGCGAGAACACGATGGCCCTCGTCGCCAGGGTGGATACCGTCAGGCAGGTGGTGAGGCTCGAGCAACGCGCCACCGCGTACGAGCGTGAGTGCGGCGTCGCCCGCGGCGATGCGTTCGAGCGTCACCTCTTCCATCGCGACGCGCAGGTCGCCGAGCGTGTCACCGAGCCGATTGGGTGTGGCTTCGGCGTCCGGTCGGAGCACCGGGCTGGTCACGACGACCGGGATATCGGGATGCCCCTCGCGCACAATGTCGAGGAACCCGCGGGTGTTCTCACGGAACATCGACGAAGAGAACGGAATGCGCGTCCAGCAATTGGTGCCGTGCGAGATCGAGATCACGTCGGCGTCGAGCTTCGCCATCTGCTCCGCCGACACGATCTCACCCCGCGCCGCGCCCGCGTAGCCGAGGTTCACCACGTCGAGCTCGTAGTCGCGGCCCGCGACCGCAGGCCACGCACCCACGGGGCCGGACGCGATCCAACCCTCCGCGATCGAGTCGCCGTACGCGATCCAGCGTCGCTGTGGTGGCGCGGGCTCGATCGCGCCGCCGAGAGCGCTGATCGAGAGCACGATCGGCTGCATCCCTTCGGGCAGGTACACGATCGCGCGCTCGTCGGATACATCACCACCAAGTCCGAGGCGGACCGTGCCCTCGCCGAGCACCGCCGGTTGCTCGTCGACCTGCTTCCCGGCGCGCACGACGGTGAACGTCGTACCCGCACCCGGACCGCGGTAGCCGAAGTCGTCGGTGCGCGTGGTGTAGGCGAGCTCGACAGCTTCCGCGTCACCGATGAGCTCGAGCCGGACGCTCACCGGAAGCCGCGCCGTCGCCACGGTGTCGCCGGGCAAGCGCGCGAGATCGTCGGGATCGGCCCGCGGGTACGGGATCTCGTCGGTCCCCGGCCACGCGCAGCCGCGTACGTACGGCTGCACGGGGTCGGCAGCGGTCACAAGTTCCCCATCGGGTACGGGAACTTGGCCCCGACGCCGCCGTCGACAGAGAGCGTCTGGCCCGTGACGTATGCAGCGAGATCCGATGCAAGGAACAGAATCGCGGCGGCGATGTCGGCCGGCTGCGCGACCCGACGAAGCGGTGTGTTGTCGGTGTTGAGCCCGCGGCCCTCTTCACCGAGGAACGCCGACACGCGGGGCGTCCATACCACACCGGGCGCGACCGCGTTCACGCGGATCCCCGACGGCCCGAGCTCCACCGCGCCCGTCCGCACGAGCGACATGAGCCCGGCCTTCGCCGCGCCGTACGCCGAGTGACGGGGCGCGGACGTGATGCCCGACACCGACGCAACGAACACCATCACGCCGCCGCCACTCGCTTCCATCGCTCGAGCACCGTGCTGCATGGCCAGGAACGCGTGGCGCAGCACTATGTCGAAGTGCCAGTCCCATTCCTCGTCGGTCATCTCGGTGATGTTGGCGTAACGCGCCATCCCGATTATGTCGACGACGCCGTCGATACCGCCGAGCTGCGTGGTGGCATCCGCGAAGAGCGACTCGACGTCGGCGCGATCGATCGCGTTGCCCGAGAGGCCGATACCGTCGACTTCGGCGGCGATGTCGTGCGCGAGATCAGGGTCGACGTCGACACACGCGAGCCGCGCCCCTACCGACGCGAGCGCGTGCGACGCCTGGCGCCCGATCCCCTGGCCGGCACCGAGTACGACGAATCGCTTTCCGTCGAGGCGCAGCAGGCCCGGGTAGTCGGGAACAGGAGTGTCGTCGGTGCGGGTCATGACGCCGTCACCGAGACATCGACGGCGACGTCGCGCCGTTCCAACTCGGGGATGACCTCGGTGCCGAGGAGTTCGATCGTGCGCATGATCGTGTCGTGTTCGAGGTGGCCGAACTGCACGTAACAGATCAGCTGGTCGACCCCGAGCTCCGCGTAGTGGAGCATCTTCTGTAGACAGTGGTCGGGATCGCCGACGATGATCATGTCGGCGTCGCTGAACTCCTGCGCTTCGAAGTTGCCCTCGATCTGGCGCTTCAGGAGCGGGAAGATGCTGTCGCGTTCGCTCTCGGGAATGTTGGGGAACTCCCACTCCAGCGTGAACTCGGCGAGGTTCTTGTACCACCACCACACCGAGTCCCAGATGCCGTTCGCTTCACATTGGGCCATCGTCTCGGCGCAGTGCACGAGCGTGTAGGCCGCCACCTTGTTCGTGGTGACGCGGGTGATCGGCTCCGGGTTCGCGGCGGCCTCGCGGTATTGCGCGATGTGCTGCGACATCCGGTCGAGGGGCTGGAGGATCGAGAACGAGAGCAGCCCGAGCCCGAGCTTGCCCGCAACCGCGGCGCTGCCGTCGGAGGTCGCCGCCATCCAGCACGGTGGGTGCGGGTCCTGCACCGGCTTGGGCGTGACCATCCGGCGCGGGAAGTCGAGGTATTTGCCGTGGAACTCGAAGTACTCGTCTTCCCACATCTGCACGACGGCCTCGATTGCCTCCTGCCACTGGTCGCGGCTCTCGTCGCGGGGCACGTGGAACGCGGCCTGCTCCATCGGCGTGGACCGGCCGGTGCCCCACTCGATCCTCCCTTCCGAGAGGATGTCGGCCGTCGCGACCTTCTCGGCCACGCGCATCGGCGGCGTGAACGCGTGCGGCATGAGCGTGACGCCGAAGCCGAGCCGCAGGTGCTCGGTGCACTGCGACAGCGCGCCGATGAACACCTCGGGTGCCGGCGAGTGAGAGCGACCCTCGCGGAAGTGGTGCTCCACGTGCCACGAGCAGTTGAAGCCGAGCGTGTCGGCCAGCTTGATCTGCTCGAGCGCCTCCCGGTACGCCGCCTGCTCAGCCTCGCGTTGCCCGTACGGGTGCGGCTTCGCCCACGGCTTCGGCACGTCGATCTCGTACAGCAGGTCGAGCTTCATCCCCGTCTCCCGGTGCGCGGTTGGCGCCCGACGCTATCGCGCCGCCGATTCTCAGATGTCGGCGGCGGGCTTGATGACCTGCTCGGCGAAGAGGTGGGTGGCCTCGATCTTGCGACCGATCTCGGTGCCGCGCTGCGCGCCGGCGATCTCGCCGTGATCGTCGGGCAACATCTGCATCCACGGAACGCACATGAGGCCCGTCACACCGATGGCGGCCATCCGCTCGCACACGTCGGGGGTGGGCGCGGCCTGCACGCCGAGGATGATCTCGAACGGTTCGCCGGCGCGGCCGGCCTCGTCGAGCTCCTTCTGCAACAGGCCGACGTAACGCTCGCACTCCTCGATGGGGTACGCGTTGCCGAGCCAGCCGTCGCACAGGCGCGCCGCGCGACGCAAGGCTGGGCGTGAGTGGCCGCCGCACCAGATCGGCACCGGCTGCGTGGGCGACGGCTCGATCTGCAGCGGATCGAAGTCGTAGTGCTCGCCGTGGTACTCGACCCACCCGCCGCTCCAGAGCGCACGCAGCGCGGCGATCATCTCGTTGAGGCGACGACCGCGGTTGTCGTACCGCTGCCCGGTCTGCGCGAACTCCTCGCGCATCCAACCTGCGCCGACACCGAGGTTGACGCGGTTCCCCGACAGCACCGCCGCGGTGCCGACCTGCTTGGCGACGGTGAACAGGTCGCGCGCGGGCGCGATGTAGACCGACGTCCCGAACTGCAGCTGCTCGGTGACCGCGGCCATCGCGCCGATCGTCACCCAGTTGTCGGGCCACGCGGTCTCCGGCGGCCAGATCGGCTTGCCGTCGGCCGAGTACGGATACGGCGTCGAGAGATCGCGCGGGTAGAAGATGTGGTCAGACATCATGATCCCGTGCACGCCCGCCTCGTCGGCGGCCTTCGCGAGCGGTAGATAGTGATCGGGCGGCGAGAACGCCGTCGACGCCCAGAACTTCATGCTCTCCCCCTCGTTACGACGAATCGCGCGGGCCGCCGGATCAGCCGCGCGCGGTGACGTTGCCGCCGGTCTCGGCCCAGGTCTTGCCCTGCTCGACGTCGGGATCGTGCGGGAGCCCGAGCAGGCGCTCGGAGATGATGTTGCGGAGCACCTCGCTGGTGCCGCCGCCGACCGTGAGCGCGGGGCTGAAGAGGAAGCCGCCGGCCCACTGGTACCACTCCTGGTCCAGCGAGGGGTCGACGTTGAGCATCCCGTGGGCGCCCATCAGGTCTTTCGCGAGGTTGAACACACGCTTGCCGTGCGGATCGGCGAGCGCCTTGCGCAACGACGCGTCGGGGCCCGGCTGCTTGTTGACCTGGGCCGAGATGAGTTGCAGCTTGTGATAGCGGAGGATCTCGCCTTCGATGAACGCGCCGACGAGGCGCTGGCGCAGCACCGCGTTCGGCGCACCGCCGCGGTCACGAACGAGCGCGACGAGGTCCTGTGCGCTCGGACCGTGCCCCCACTGGAGACCACCGCCGGTAGACAGTGACACGCGCTCGTTTGCAAGCGTGGTCTTCGCCATGCCCCAGCCGCGATTCTCCTCGCCGATGAGGTTCTCGGCGGGCACGCGTACGTCGGTGAAGAACACCTCGTTGAAGCCGGCGCCGCCGGTCATGTTGCGGATCGGCCGCACCTCGATGCCCTCGAGGTTCATCGGGATGATGAAGTAGGAGATGCCAACGTACTTCGGCACGTTCGAGTTGGTGCGCGCGATCAAGATCCCGTACTTCGCGGTGTCGGCGAGCGAAGTCCAGATCTTCTGTCCGTTCACGATGTACACGTCGCCGTCGCGCTCGGCGCGAGTGCTGAGGTTGGCGAGGTCGGATCCCGCCCCCGGTTCGCTGAAGAGCTGGCACCACATGTCTTCTCCGGTGAGCATCGGCCAGATGTACCTGTCCTTCTGCTCGTCGGAGGCGAGCGCGACGAGGATCGGGCCGCAGTGGCCGATCCCGATCGGGTTCATCGGGCGCGCGACTCCGGCGCGCTTCAGCTCGTCGTCGATGATGAGCTGGAGCTCGGGCTCCGCGTCGAGCCCGTAGGGCAAGGGCCAGTGCGGCACGACGTACCCGGCGTCGACAAGCTGCCGCGCCGTCGGGCGCGGGTGCTCCGTGAACCAGGCCCGCACTTCGAGGCGGCGCGGATCATCTTCGGCGGGAAGGTCGATCTCCATACGGGGATTGAAACAGCCCGCTGGGGTCGCGACAAGTCAAAGGATGTCAAAATGGCCCATGGGCGTCCGACTCGTGGTGTTCGACCTCGACGGCACACTCATCCGGGGCCCCACGATCTGTGAGGTCGTGGCCGAGGGCCTCGGGCAGCGTGACCGGATGCGCACCCTGGAAGGCGCCGGATCGCGGCCGGAGATCGTGGCAGCCCGCGAGGAGATGGCTACGTGGTACCGGGACGTGCCAGTTGACACGCTGCGCGCGCTCTGCCTCGACGCCGACCTCGCTCCCGGTGCCCTCGAAGGTTGCGCGCTGCTGCGCGACTGCGGCGTCGATCTCGCGATCGCTTCGATCACCTGGCGCTTCGGGGTGGAAGCGATGGCGGAAATGCTCGACATCGACCGATGCCTGGGCACCACGCTGCATGCCGACGGTCGGATCGACCACGTGTTCGCGGAGGACAAGGCCTCCTGGATCGAGGAGCTCGGTGTGCCACACGATGAGATCGCCGCAGTGGGCGACGGTGCGCGCGACCTCCCCATGCTCGACGTCGTCGGGATCCCGATCTTCGTCGGCAAGGAATGGATCCACGGTCTGCCGCCGCGTACCGTCCACCTGCCCGACGCCGACATCCGCGACGTCGCGCGCGTGGTGCTGGAATGACCTTCGACCTGCTCGACCCGCGCAACGCGCTCGACCCCGATGTCGACGGGATCTGGTGGGCGGCACGCGAACCTCTGGCCCTCGGTGGGATGCCGCGGCCACGTAACGGCTTCCCGCTCGCACGCCTCGCGGCAGCGCGCGACGTGAGCGCGATCGTGTGTCTCGCCGGCACCGAGGTTGTATACGACGCCACCGCGCTTCGGTGGCAGGGATTCGAGCTCCAAGATCTCTACGGAGCGCTCGCGCCGGCTGACGCGAGCGCTGAGTGGTTGCGCGTCACCGAGGCTGCGGTCGCGACGCGGGAACTCCTCGACGACGGTCTGGGCGTGATCGTTCACTGCGCCGGTGGTACCGGACGGACGGGCACGGTGATCGGCGCGGTGCTCGTATCGCTCGGGAGGGAACCGAACGCGGTCGCGGTCTGGCTCGACGCCGTCCACAAACTGCGGGGAAGGCCCGGCTGGCCCGAGTCGCCGTGGCAGACCGAGGCACTTCGGGTCCTCGCGTGATCCTCCACTTCACGACGAAGTCGGCGTGGGAAGCACTCGCGCCCGGCGGCAGTTACGTCGCGGACTCGCTGGACCGCGAGGGCTTCATCCACTGCTCGTATCCGCACCAGGTCGCGCGCGTCGCAGCGCTCGCCGTCCCGGGACAACGCGATCTGGTGCTGCTCTCCATCGATCGCGCGATCCTGGGTAACCGCGTTCGTGACGAGCCGGTCGGAGGCAGCCGTTTCCCACACGTGTACGGACCGATACCCATCGCTGCCATCAGCTCGGTCGTCGACTTCCCGCCCGAGCCCGACGGCAGCTTCCTCCTCCCCGACTCGATCCGGGAGCAGATCCGCGTGTCGCCCGACACACTCGACGAAGTGCTCGAGCAGACGAGAGCGGTTATGGACGGTTACACCGGAGCATGGTGGATCGCCGGTGGTTGGGCGATCGACGCGCGTGCGGGTCGTGCCATTCGTGAACACCACGATGTCGACGTTGCCGTCCTGCGCCAAGACCTGCCGTCCCTCTGGACACATCTGCGCGGTCGCGACGTCCGGATCGCCGAGCCGAACACGTGGAGGCGGTGGCGGGGCGCGCCGCTCGAACCGGACGAGGCGTGCCTCTGGACCCGCGTCGACGACGGCGTCGACCTGCGCTGGCAGGAATTCTCGGTCGACCCCTCGGTCGTCGAGTTCCTGCTCGAACCGTCCCACGCCGGAACCTGGCACTACCGCCGCGATCCCCGTGTGTCGCTCCCACTCGAGGAGCTCGGACCGCCTGGTTCGTTCCTCTCGCTCCCGGTCGCGCTGCTCTACAAGGCGCCCGGCCCAATCGAGCAGCGCGCCGCGAACGACTTCGAGACTGCGTTGCCCCTGCTCGAGCCCGAGGAACGCGACTGGTTGGCCATCGCGCTCGAGACCGCCCATCCGACGAGCCCGTGGATAGCCCAGCTCCGATCGTGACGTAGGATCCGTCGCTTCGTCGTCATGTCGGCCAACGGCCTGCCATGATGAGCGCGTGACCGAGTCGGTCTCTTCGCCGTCTTCGCCGATGACGGGCTTCTCGCACGTGCAGCTCCTCGTGACCGATGTGCGCGCGAGTGAGCAGTGGTACACGACGGTGCTGGGAGTCGAGCGGTTCGCGGCCGACGACTCGATTGGCTACGTTGCGCTCCGCCACAAGCCGAGCGGAGTGGCAATCGTGTTGTCAATGCGTGAGGTCTCCGTCTCGGACGGCGCCGACACCGCGCTCGATCATCTCGCGTTCGCCGTACCCGACGGCTCGATCTTGGAAGAGTGGGCCGATCACCTCACCAGTGCGGGCATCGATCACGACGGGATCGTCCTCGAGCTCGGCAAGCCGTCTCTGCAGCTGCGCGACCCCGACGGCAACGCCATCGAGCTCGTCGCACCCGCGCCGCGCTCGTCGCAAGCTCTCGGCTGATGGCCGATTCGTTGCTCCCCGACGACATCGTGGAGGCAGCCAACCACGTGGCGGCGACGCTCGCACCCGCCACCGACGCTGATTGGAGCGTGCCCGCGGGCAGGCTCGACTGGGACGTGAGGACCACGGTCCTGCACTCCGCCTCGGCGGTCACGTACTACTCGGGCCATCTCGCGAGCCAGACGACAACGTGGTTGCCGTTGATCCTCGACATGGCTATCGACGCGACGAACGAGCAAGTGCTCCGGCTACTGCCGGCGACAGCCCGCATGCTCGCGATCGTGGCCGCGGGGTCGCCCGGCACCGCGCGCGCGTATCACGAAGGGGGTATGGCCGACGTGTCCGGCTTCCTCGCGATGGCGGTCGACGAGGTGATCGTGCACGGAGCCGACGCCGCCGCCGGTCTCGGTCTCGCGTACGACCCGCCCGAACCGCTCGCCCGCAAGGTGCTCGACCGGCTGTTCCCGTGGGCGCCGCGCGACACGCCCACCTGGCTCACCCTGCTCTGGTCGAACGGCCGCGCATCGCTGCCCGGCCAGCCTGATCGCCCGCAGAATTGGGGCTGGCAGTGCGCGCCGCTCGACGAATGGGACGGCGAGATCCGCGTCTTTCGGCGCCCACCGGTTTCGTTCGAGTTGGACACCGAAACAAACAGCTGGCGGGGCGTGCGGTAGGACCTACTCGGCGACGAGCGCGCCCGATGCAGCGGGGTCGGGCACGGCGAAAGCCTACGGGAACGGCTGGATCACGCCGGTAGTGGCTCCCGGAAGAACACCATGGACGTCGAGTCCTGGGGGATCTGGCTCGGGTCGAACGGCTGCGCGACCTCGTCGACCCTCGGGCCGATCTCTGCCGCGACGGCGTCGAGCGCGTCGACGTCGAACCCGTACGCGGCGGCGCAGTTCGAGCCGAGCATCATCGCCACCTCGGTCGGGTCGACGCCCGCGAACGTGTAGCGCAACGCCTCCATCGTGTACGGATGCGTGCCCTCGGCGTGCGGATAGTCCGCGCCCCACATCACCCGGTCGAGTCCCGTCTTGTAGCGAAGCGCGCAATCCTTCGGGCCCATGAAGCTCGAACCGAGGTAGCACTGGCGTGCCCAGTACTCGCTCGGCTTCAGCGAGAGCTCACCGATAGTCGGGCCGCCGAAGTGCGCCTCCACCGAGTTCGGCCGTGCAGTGCGCATCTGGTGGCAGAACCAATCGAGATGCTCGAGCAGGTCGGGCACCCACGAGTTGCCGGTCTCGGTCATCACGAACTTCAAGCGTGGGTGACGCTCGAACACTCCGCTGAAGAGCAGTCGCACGAGCGGACGCTGTGCGTACCAGCCGAACTCGAGGAACATCATCACCGGTGTGGACGGATACGCGCCGAGGCTCGGTCCCCCGCCGCCGCCGTGAGTGTTGACGGGCACGCCGAGCGATTCACACTCCGTCCAAAGCGGTTCGTAGACGGGTGCGTGCAGCTGCGCCACTGACGAGTCAGCGTTCGGGTTGGGTAACAGGACGCCACCCATCAAGCCCTGCTCCCTCACCCATTGCAGCTCGGCAACCGCGGTGTCGACGTCGTCGAGCAAGATCTGCGCGATCCCCGCGCGACGACCCGGCACCTCGCTACAGAAGTCGACGAGCCACCGGTTGTGCGCGCGGATTCCTGCCCACCGGAGTTCGAGCTCGCGCGCGTCCTTCGGGTCGGGCGCACCGAAGAAGGGTGAACCGTTGAAGAACGGCGGGATGGTGTTCGGGAAGAGGATCTCGCCGGCGATGCCGTCGGCTTCGATGTCGGACTGGCGGATCGAGCTGTCGAAGTTGCGCTTGTAGTCGCGAGACTCGGTGTCGACGAGGTCACCGAACGGGTTCTGGAACTCGGCACGCCATGCCTCGTACTCGTCGTGGAGGCTCGACTCGAGGTACCCCTTGTACAGCTCCATCGGCGCACCGGCGTGCCCGTCCGACGAGATCACCGTGTACCGCTGGCGCTCGGCTGCGTCGCTCATCGCGCTTCCCCCACACTCGTCCCACCACTGCTTCGTTGCCGTCAGCCTACGGCGAGGTCCGAAACACCGCTGACCCTGATGTGATCACGCGATCCTCGTTGCCTTCGTCGTGCAGCGACAGGCGACACCCGATTCGCCCACCGGTGCCGGTGGTGGCCTCGCCGCTCGCACGGAAGGGCCCGACCTTCCCGCGCGCGACGAACATCACGTGCCAGTCCTCGACCTGCACCGCGTCGGTCCGCCTCGTGTGCGACAAGGTCCATCGCCGCCGCTTCGAACACCACATGGATCGGCCCGAGGTGCAACGCCGCGTCCGGCGACGATAGCTCGTCGCTGAGCTCCGGCAACTCCCACACACCTGGAGCGCGTCGCTGCGCCCCGAACGCGACGTGCAGTGGCGGAAGCGACGGTGAGTCGACGACGTCGATCACAGGATTGTCGACGTGCTCGAAGCCGGGCGGCGGTTGGCCGATGCTCACCCCCGACCCTTCCGACAGCGCGATCAGCCGATCCGGGTTGTCGGCATCGACGATCTTCGAACGGCTGAAGCCCATCTGCCGCCCGACGCGGATTGTCTCGCGCAGGATCTCGATCTCGCGCACGTCGCGTGCGTCGTCGATCACTTGCATCGACGCGATCACCGGGTTGGGCACGAACAGGTCGTCGGCCATCCCACCCGACTCGGGCGAGGCGATGCACAACGGCGCGGCCATGATGCCGCCGGCGGGGTTCCGCATGTCGCTGCGGAGCACCATGGTTTCCCGCTCCACGCCGGTGTCGAGCACCCCGTGCCGTCTCCCGAGGTAGCGATAGCTCAGGAGCCCGGTCCACTTTTTCTCGAACCGCTCCCAGTACTCCTCGGTCGGAACGTCGCGAATGTCATCGGGCATCTCAACACCTCGACTTTCCGGCAGCTTGTCCAGCACAGTAGGGCCATTCTCGCGATTGCAAATGGGCGGTAGGACAATGACGCGTCGCACCACGAGCTTCCTCGGAAGCGACCGCGCGCACCTGCCGGTGTTCGTCAAGAGTCGGCTACACGACAGTTCGGTCAACACAGGAACGGGCAACCGGACGGCCGAGGGCCGCGCGATGGGCTTGCATCGCTGGGATGTCGCGGTCGTCCTTCGAGGACAGCTGTGAAACCCGATCGATATGCTGCGGCACGTGACGGAGCAGGTGAGCGTGACCCGGGACGTCGACGCGCCCGCGGAGCAGGTGTGGACGATGGTCTCCGACGTGACCCGAATGGGCGAGTGGTCGCCCGAGAACGTGGGCGGCACGTGGCTGGGGGGCGCGACGGGCCCGCAGCCAGGCGCGAGGTTCCGCGGCACGAACCGCAACGGCACGAAGAAGTGGAACACCGTGGCGACGGTCGTCGACGCGGAGCCCGGTCGCCGATTCTCCTTTCGCGTGACCGCGGCGGGCCGCGTCATGGCGAGCTCGTGCCCTGGAGTGGCCGGCTGTACGAGGCAATCGCGGCGGCGCGCGAGCGCCGACCTCGCCACAACTTCTTCCACTCCGCGCTCGAAATAGCCACAGGCGGCGTGACTACCTGTGTCGAGATAGCGCCCGTGTGGATCCAACACGGTGACCGTGGCGTCGTCGCCGAGGGACCCGTTGGCACACGACTCCTCGGGCGATCGCGTTTGTTTCGTTACGAGGTGTGCTGCTGGCGGGACGGCTCGATTCCTGACATAGCAGCCGCGGTAAGCGGCCCTGTCCGCGTCAGCACTCGTCGCGACGCTGCTGACAAGGCTCCTCTCGCGACGCTGCTGACAAGGGTCCTCGAACTCGCCCCCGCTTCCCGATCTGCACGTGGGGACGCGACGAGCTGCGTGCTGGCGAGATGTGGAACTCGAACTCACTCGTGTCCTGGCTCCTGGCACGCGCCGGCCTATGGACGACCGCGATGGGCCCACCATCGGGTGGGCGCGCACCGGGCTGGAACGCCGGCCTAGTCGTCGCGTCCCGAGCGCAGGAACACGGCGGCCCCTGAACTCGGCCATCAGCGGCAAACTCGCAACCGATCTACACCAGCAAGCCTTCGCTCACGGTCGCCGACGGACAGCGCCGTCACGCCTCGCGCTTGTACACGCGCGAAGCTGGACCGCTCCGCTCCCGGAACTACTCCCGCGACTACTCCCTCTATGAAGAGGGGCGGGGTGTCAAGGGTTTCGTGGTGGTGGTCGCGCGGGGTACGGGTGGGTGGTGTCCGTCATCTCTCTATTGCCTGCTCGAAGGAGGATTTGGTTGGTGGGACGCTCCGGTAGCCCAACTCGGAAGAGGACCGTCAAGCGGTCAGGGAGTAGTCGGGGCCTGTCGGAGCGAAGGGTTCGCCGCGGGTGAGCATGTGCCAGATCGCGGTGGCGAGTTTGCGGGCGATCTCGACGCGGGCGATCTTGGCGCCACGCTGTTTGCCGCAGCGACGCTTGGTGCGTTCGTAGTGAGGCCGATAACAGGGATGTTGCGCGGCGTGCACCGCGGCTTCGATGAGCGCCCAGCGCAGATAGCGTGGGCCGTTCTTGGCCAGCGGTCCCCGCCAGTCGGACTCGCCGGACTGGTCGACTTTCGGGCACAGGCCGGTGTAGCCGGTGAGCTTCTTCGCCGACGCGAACCGGTTGATGTCACCGATCTCGGAGGCGATGGTGTAGCCGAGCACCCAGGCGATCCCGGGTGCGGTCACCAACAACTCGACATAGCGATGATCGGCACCCAGGCGACGAAGCTCGCGTTCACAGCCAATGATCTCGGTGTCGAGCTCGTCGATGAGCCGCAACGCGCCCACCAGGTTGGAACGCCACGGTTCGGGGAACTCGAGTCGCTCGAGCTGGGCGCGGCCCGCGAGACCGAAGAGATCTGATGCGAGTTTCGGGTAGCCGAACGCGATCAGGATCGAGTGCACCCGGTTCTTGAGCGCGGTGCGGCGCTTCACCAGATGCAGCCGCCAGCGGGCCCGTTCCCGTTCGCCGCGCACCCCCGGGGTGGGCAGCCAGATCGCCGGGACCAGATCACGGCGCGACAGCTCGGCGAGCACCCACGCGTCGATCCGGTCGGTCTTGCACGCCAACGGCGCCAACCCTTTCACCTTCGCCGCGTCCGCGATATCGACATCCCAGCCGAGCTGCTCGAGATGATCGTGCACGAAGCGAGCGCCGTTCATCGCCTCGATCACTCCGCGCACCGGTTCGCCGAACACCCCGACACGACGAACCAGACTCGACAGCCCATCACGATCCGGTGGCGTCCACGACTCCAACATCGTCTCGCCCGGCTCGTCCAACACGCGAACCTCGAGGCGCTTTCTGCTCAGATCCAATCCAGCGTGCAACATGGTCCAGGGCCTCCTTGGTGACTGGTTCCGATGAGAACCCACAAGCTCTCACCGGGGAGGCCCCTCTTCATGACCACTCGGAATCACTCCCGGTATCGTTGCCGTCGCAGGTTCGGTCGCCGAACCTCTGTCCGCGAAAAGTCCGCGGGACTCCGAAAAACGTTGGGGACGGACGCGAACTACCGAGCAGTGTTTCGCAGGTCACAGCCCACGTCGTCGCGTCGGCGCAGGTCCGAGGAGCGGCGTGTTTACGTTCGCAACGTAGAAGTCACGGAGGCAGGCAAGCGCGGCCTCGTCAACACGGAGGCGCCGTCAGAGGATTAGCTCTTACATCGTGAGCGACCGCACCCACACCGATCGGTTCGGTCGTGCAGCGCCCGATGTTCTGTGCGGCTCTGGGTCGTTCTTCTGTGTTTCAGTCCGGTGTGTCGAGCTCGATGCCGTGACGTTGCGCGAGTCGGTCGCAGATCACCGCGACTGGGAGGCCCGTGCGGTCCGCTGCCACGCGCGCGTAGACCGCCAGCGCGTCGAGCGCCCAGACCCATAGGTCGTCGGACTGCCACCAGATGATCTCGTCGAGCAGTCCCGGATCGACACCGCCGCGAAGCATCGCCGCGGCTCGGAGCGCGTACTTGCTGTGCTGATGCTGAACCTTGGTGTGCGCGGTGCACTCGGGCAAGTAGCGCTCCCGGATCCCCTCGAACTCGATCGGCTCCTCACGCGATGCACCGGCTTCGTCGATCGCGTCGGCTGCCAGCTCGAGGAAGACTTCGCCCGGGAAGGTGTCGTTCTTCGGATGAAGGGGATGGAGCTCGAAGCGCAGGTCGCCGAGGTCGGCGCCGGATCCGATGCCCGAGAGCGCGATTCGAATCGCTTGCATGCGATCTTCGATCGTTGGACGCTTCCTAGGCGCCATGCTCGCGACCCTAGGCCCGTCACGTAGGCGACGTTCGGTGCGCACGTTCTGCTCGGAGTCGCGTATCTGGAAAGTGTCGCGGATCGGCAGTTATGGCGCAGTCTTCTCACCGAGCACGGTGAAGGTTGCCTCGAATGTTGCCTGGTCGACCACTGAGAATCCACCGGCCTCAAGTAGCTGGGAGACGTCCGCGGGCGTGTACTTGCCAACGGCTGACGGTCGCACCTTCACTACCAGTGCCTTCAGCCCGTTGACCGCTCGATCACGCATGCCGAGGTCATCGCCGCGCGAGAGCGCGCCCAACTCGCGGACGGACTCGACAAGCAACAGTCCGCCGGGACGGAGAGCAGATTTCACGACGTCGATGAAGCGGCTCGGATCGTCGAGAACTTGAAGCACCGAGACGCACAGCACGCCGTCGAAGGCATCAATCCCGAACCCGGTGGCTTCATTGACGTCCAGTGACCGGAACTCGACCTCGACGCCGCGCTCTCTTGCGTGCGCGCGGGCTCGGTCGAGCATTCCGGGCGAGTAGTCGACGGCGGTCACCTTGAAGCCCGCCGCGGCGAGGGCAACCGCGTGCTGACCGGTTCCGCACCCGACGTCGAGCACCGCGCCACCGGCCGGAAGCCGCTCACCGAGCGATGCAATCACCTCGTCGATCTGACTCATCGCATCGGGCTTCGATCGCATGGCGTCCCACCCGCGTGCGTGCGAATCCCAGAAACGGCGTTGTATCTTGGTCTTCACGCCACCCATAGCGAACCCCCAAACGCGCGGTGGAAGCGCACATATTGCTTCGATCGGGTGCTGCTCTGCGAGCGCCGATCGGCAGACATGAGCGCCTCTTACCCCGCCAAACTCGGGTCTTAGGGCGCGGCTTCGCGAGATCGGTGGGTCGTTCGAGTGCAGTTGTCAACCGAGATCGACAGCGCGACGGCCAGCGATGATGGCCCACCCGTGACGCTGCTCTTGCAGATCGCTGGCGCGTGATCGGTTCCGGAACCGGGGAGCGTCCGGATGATCTGGATTCTCTTCGAGCCAGTCCTCGACCGACCGCCACCTCAGCGTGATGTAGGTATTCCAATCGTCCTCCGACGCAGTGATCACCGTCACTGGTGCCAGGCCAGTGATGACGAAGGCGTCCAAGAGTTGAGCCAACGAATACAGCGGCGCGTTCTCGTCATCGTTCGCGTCGGGTGGGACGGGGTCTTTGACATACAGGTCACCGAGCACGACGTGACCCTGGACATCTACGAGTTCTCGCAGAGTTCGCGCGGTCTCAATGAAACCGCCGAGCACGCCCGTGGCACCCAAGCAGAGTGCGACGTTGCACCGACGCGCACGACGGATGTACTCGGCACCGTCTTCGTGAACGAACGTCACGAGGTGACCGACACCAGCGTCCTCCGCCCGCCGCTTACCCACGTCGAGAAACGGCTCATGAGAGTCGACGGCGACGACGCGGCACCCGTATTCACGAGCGAGTAGAACCGCTGGTCCACCGGTCCCGCATCCGAGGTCAAGAACTGTCTTACCGGAATCAAGTTGAAGGCGCTCGCCGAGGACTCGGATCTTCTCCGGATTCGATGGATTCATCACCTCGTGATGACGGAAGCCGATCTCCCAGGTTCGTAGCGCCACGCGCCCAGATTGCCCGGTCCGCGCTCATGTCGCCAGTAAGTTCGCCGCGACAGAACAACACCCGCTCCTAGCGGCAGTTCTGCGCCGAGAGGCTCATTCGGATATCACGACCCACTCCGGCCATGCGTCGCTCCCTTGTGAAGCCTCCCATGCGGGCAACTTGCCGGTCCAAGGATGGTCCGCTCTCAGGCCGACACGATCGCTGAGAGCCCACTCTCTGAACCGCGGAGGCAACATGACGGGCACTGCCGAAGCTGGCCGGTTCAGCAAGTCCCACCGCTGTTCGTAGCGCGCGAAGACCCAGTCGGCGAGCCGCGCACCCTTGATACCCGTATTCCTCTTGCCAACCGGAACGGTTGGGTTGGTCTGCCATTCCGTGTGGCCGATCCATGTCGCCGCCGCCACGTGATCTCTTGGGACGACGAAGGCCCTCGGCGCGTCCCACGCTTCTTTCGCGAGCCCGACAAGCACATACCACTCACGGTCTGACCTTGCCGGGTCGCAGCCTTTCTCGCCGAGCATGAACGTCAAGCGAGTACCGAAGCTAGCGGCCTTCACCTGCACTTCGATCATCTGGCCGGTCGCGGAATGCGCACCGAGGATGTCGGTTCGCGCTACCCCGTCACGGGTCAGCGCGACGGCCCAACCAAGTCGCGACAGGACGCCGCAGACCCAGTGCTCGCCCGCCGACTTCACCAACTTTGTATCGGCCATGGAGCCACGCATAATGCCCGGTCCGCGTCAGTGTTGCCAGCCACTTCACCGCGCCAGAACATCGCGCACCGAGCGGCAGTTCGGCGTGGCGAACCCCGCGACCTTGTGGCCTTCAGTACCCGCTGAGGGCATTGAATGCCACAAGAGTGAACGCGACGGTTCTTGACACAAACAGGCTTCGATATGGAGCGCGGCTGTAGCAAACGCGGGCAACGCCCCGCGATCACAGGGGTGATCGCTGTCTTCCGGCGGGACGCTGGGCTGAGTGCCGACATGCTGCGCGTTAGCTGAACTCTACCTTTAGCACTTGTATCGGCAAGCCACCGATCAGTGTGCGGACCGTCATCGTGACCGTCGCGCCGCCTTGGCCATTCCAGTTGCAATAGAGCGAGTCCGACGCCGGGTCGCACATCCCAAACTGCCATTGCGTCGCCGGGTTGTACGCCTGCGCGAAGAGTTGGTTCACCGCGTCGGCGCTCGCCACGTTGGCGGCGGCGGTGCGGTTGCCGTTCTGCCACGTGACGAAGAGGTATTGCGCGTAGCTCTGCGGATCGTCGGTGACAGGCGGCAGCGGCAGCGTGGTCGCCGGGGCCGTACTTGGTGGTTGCGTCGACACCGCAGGGGAGGAGCCCGGCACGGGAAGTCGCAGCATCACAGGAGAGTTGGAGTCATAAGCAAGCACGAGACCAATCGGTTTGACCGTGGTGGGCACGTCGAAGATGACCCATGCCGTCGCGTCGAACCCTGCACCGAGGTCGTCATTGGCAGACGAGGCGCCTGTGACGTTCTCGACGATGGAGTCGACGTAAAAGTCGCGTGACGGCGTCCACGTTGCCTTGCCGTCTGTGATCGAGGCGAGTCCACCGAGGGCTTCTTCCGGAGAAAGCGAGCCGTTGGTCGCGTTCTGGATCCTGTAGCTGACTCCGACGAAGTGGCCTTTGGCGGTCGCGGCGCGCCCGCCGTACCCGTACTTGTCTGGCGCCTGGGTCAGGCTGGGCCCGAAGTCGCGAACATCGACCAGTGTCACGGTGTAACTCCCCGTAAACCCGTCTCCGACATCGAGCCTCTCGCCGAGCGCAGCGTCGACCACGATCTCAGTCGGCGCCTTGCTGAAGTCAACACTCGCTAGGTACTCGGCACGAGCTTGCGCGTCGGCGCTCGAACTGTCGAATGATCCGCAGTCCGTGCTCCGCCATTGACCGTCTTCGTAAACCCAGATGTTCCAATCGGGATCGTTGTCAAGCCGGCTGGTTGCGCCGTTCTTGTCGACCGCGAACACGCGTGCCTGTCCTCGCTTTCTCGACACAGCGCGTGTTTCCACTCGCCCTGCTCGAAAGTCTTTCAGCTTGACCTTGCTCAAGCCCTCGGCGAAAGCGGTGCCAAACACCAGGGTGGCCGCGAACTTGGCCTCCGATGTTGTCTTCCTACATTTTGCCGACAGGTAGCCATACGCAGTAGATGCATCTCCCTCGAGAGCCGCGTTCAGCGCAGCGCGCGCGGCCGAACGAAGCGAAGCGACGCTCGGGGTTCGCGCCGCGTGCGCAGTCGTTCCCAGCAGGGACACTGTCAACGCGACTGTGCTCAAACCGACAAGACCGCGTCGCATGCCGCCCTCCATCTCCGCCTTGCGGAGCTGAAAACGCTACCGCACACGAGGCCCTGGTTTGTTCGCGGCCGGTAGTGGCAGGCAAGGCGCGGACTCCTGCGTGCCGCGCGCGCCAGATTGACCCGACCCAAGAACTCACAACACGAATACTCGTTTCCCGATCGGGAGCGCCTTAGCGAGCGCCGAACGGCAGACCGGGGGCGGTCAGGTCAGTCCACGATCTTGAAGGTTGCGCATCTCAACGGCGATCGTGATCGCCGTTGCCTTCACGAGTTCGGTCCTTGTCACCGATGACGTGAGCGTCGCGTCCACGAAGACCTTCCGGCGCTCGCGCCCTCCGAGTGTCGCCCGACCGATCAGCCTCTCGCCGGTAGGTACGGGTGCTTGAAAGCGTGTCGTCACGGTCCCGGTGAACGCCATGATTCCGAAGAACAGCGGAAGTTGGCCGCACATCTCGCTCATGATTCCAGCGGTCCATGAGGTGTGCGCGAGGTTCGGTGTCTCGCGGTAGTCGTGAGGGCACTCGATGTCGAAGGAGACCGAGTTTTCGTCCTCCAGCTGCGCAGCGAGTATTCCCATTCGGCACGCGTTGCGCACGCCACACGGCTCCATGCAAAGAAACACTCCGGTCGGACTGCGTTGAACGCGAGACGCGTCCGGGGCGGCCTCGTCCGGAGTCACGCACGCATAATGCCCGCTCGGGAGCGGTTCTGCTGGTCGTGTCGTACGGTCGTCGTTCCTGAAGTGGCCGGTGCCCCTCGACCGATCGCGGCTACGGAGCTCCGGCTTGAGCTTGGAGGCTTCTCATGCACGATCCCAGTTTGTCGACTGCCCTCGTCCCGGTTCGTCAAGCGCTCTTCTCACCGGAGGAGGAGTTCGCGTTGGCGGGGTTTCTTGCCGGCTACAGCGGCCTCACTCATGAGGCGTACGCGTTGGATCTCCGTCAGTACGTCACCTGGTGCACCGAACACCGCGTGGCGCTTTTCGGTGCGCGCCGCGCGGACATCGAGACGTTCGGCCGTCACCTCGAGTCGCTCGGCCGGGCTCGCGCCGCGATCGCACGGCGGTTGTGCACGATCGCCGCGTTCTACCGTTACGCCGAAGAAGAAGCCCTGATCCCGGTCTCACCCGCGGTGCATGTCCGCCGGCCGCGTCTCGACTACGAGTCCAACGCGACCGGCTTGGATCGCAACGAGGTCGGTGCCCTTCTCGTCGCGGCTGGCCTCGCGAGCGCCCGCGACCACGCGTTGATCAGCCTGCTCGCGCTCAATGGACTGCGGGTCTCGGAAGCTACCTGGGCCGATATCGAAGCGCTCGGTCTCGAGCGCGGGCACCGGACCCTCACGATTCACCGCAAAGGCCACAAGGTCGTGACGATGCCCCTCGCACCACGGACCGCGCGAGCGATCGACCTCGCAGTTGGGGAACGCTGCGAAGGCCCGATCTTCCGAGCGAGTAACGGTGACCGGTTGGATCGTCACGCGGCTGGGCGGATCGTGCGTCGCCTCGCCCGCCAAGCCGGGATCACCAAGCGCGTGGGACCGCACACGCTGCGCCACGCGTTCATCACCGCCGCGCTCGACGCCGGCGTTCCGCTACGCGACGTCCAAGAAGCCGCCAGCCACGCCGACCCGCGTACCACCATGCGTTACGACCGGGCTCGCGTTTCACTCGACCGACATGCCACCTACATCGTCGCCACGTTCCTCGCCGGCGCTGCCCGATAGAAACCCACACGTCCGCTCGGGAGTCGCAGAACCGCTCCCGAGCGGGCATTATGCGCCCGTGGTCGCTGATCCCGACCATCTGTCGGATCGCGACCACGAGGCGAGGCGGCTATCTACTTCGACCTGAAAAAGTCGGTGGGTTGAGTGCTCGCGTTTTGGCGCGGGATGA